>CAITZE010000201.1 GCA_903896775.1 uncultured bacterium | reverse complement strand
CTTCACGATGCCGATCAACATGATCATGCCGACGAAGGCGTAAATCGTCAGGGGAAGGCCGAAGCAGAACAGCGTCAGCAAGCCGCCCATGGCCGCCGACGGCAAGCCCGACAGGATGGTCAGAGGGTGGATGAAACTCTCATACAGAATGCCCAGGATGATGTAGACGACCAGCAAGGCCACAAACAGCAACAGCGACATGTTGGAGGTCGAGCTCTGGAAGGCGGCGGCGGTGCCGGCGAAGTTACCTTGAATGCTGGCGGGCATGCCGATATCGCGCACGGCGTTATTCACGCCGGTCACGGCATCGCTGAGGGCTTTACCGGGCGCCAAGTCGAAGGACACTGTGACGGCCGGAATCTGGCCGGCGTGGTTAAGGGTCTGCGGCATCGTGCTGCGGGCGCGTTTTGTTACAGCAGTCAGCGGCACCATTGTGCCGCCTTTACCGGTGAGATAAACGCGCGACAGAGCCGAAGGATCTTTTTGATATTCGGGCAACAACTCAAGCACGACCTGATATTGGTCGACGGAGGCATAAATCTGCGAAACCTGCTCGCCGCCGAATGCCGCGCCCAGAGCGGTCTGAATATCCGTCGGTGTTACGCCGAGAGCTGCCGCTTTGTCGCGGTCAATTGTGACTTCGACAGAAGGCGAGGCTCTATCCTGGTCGGTATTCACACCGACAAACGTCGAAGGATCGCTTTGCAAGGCTTGCGACAATGCTGCCGATGACGACTGCAATTCGGCCAGGTCCAAGCCCTGAAGCGTGTATTGATAGCTCGATCTTGAGATTCGTCCGCCGACTTTAATGGCGGGCGGGTTGACGACGGTGACCAAGGTGCCCGGAATGCGCGTCAGCTTGCGGCGCAGCTCGACCGCGATTTGATCGGCGGAGAGATCGCGTTCCTCCAGTGGCTTCAGCGCGATCGTGACGTTGCCACTCTCGTCGCTTTCGACTTTCTCGACGTTCGGATCTTTCTGAATGATATCCGTGATTTGACGGACATATATGACCTTCTGATCAAAAGAGGTGAAGGTCGCCATCTGAATATTGGCGCGCAATTGACCCGTATCATCGCTCGGCAGGAAATCCTGCGGCATGACCTTGAAAAGCAATGCGGTCGCGGCAAGGCTCGCGAAAAAGGTGCACAAAATCGTACGACGGTGCGCCATGCTCCAGCGCAACGACCGGTCATAGGCGTCTTGGACCGCGTTAAATATAGCCTCGCTGACACGATAGAATGCGTTATGCGCTTCACCGTGTTCGCTTTTGAGAAGGCGGTCGCAGAGCATCGGAGTCAGCGTGACCGAGACTACGCCCGAAATCAAAATGGCGACGATAATGGTGATGGCAAATTCGTGCAGCAGACGGCCAATGATACCGCTCATGAACGCGACCGGAATAAACACGGCTGCAAGCGATATGGTCATGGACAAGATCGTGAAGCTGATCTCGGCTGAGCCCTTCATCGAGGCCTGGTGGGGTGTCGCTCCGAGTTCGATATGCCGGACGATATTTTCCAACATAACGATGGCGTCATCGACGACGAAGCCGACCGACAAGGTCAATGCCATGAGCGACAGGTTGTCGAGGTTATATCCCAATGCCCACATGGCGGCGAAGGTGCCGATGATCGCGATCGGCATAGCCACCGACGGAATCAATGTGGCGCTGGCTTTGCGCAGGAAGAGGAAAATCACGGCGACGACGAGCGCACCGGCAATCAAGAGCGTCTCTTCGACGTCACGTACCGCCGCGCGAATGGTCTGGGTGCGGTCGTAAAAGATCTCCATCTTGATGCTTGAGGGGATCTGCGCCATGAGCTTCGGCAGCGCCGCGCGAATATTATCGATAACTTCAATGGTGTTCGAGCCGGGCTGACGCTGAACCTGAATTGTCAACGCGCGGTGGCCATTGTCAAAGTCCGCCGAGCGTACGTTCTCAAGGCCATCCACCACGCGCGCGACGTCGCCAAAACGAACCGGCGCGCCATTGCGATAAGCGAGGATCTGGTTGCGGTATTGCTCCGCGTTCATCAGCTGGCCGTTGCTGTGAATGATCGCCGACTGAGATGGGCCGTTAAGCGTGCCGCTGGCCTGATCGCTGCTCAGAACGTTGGCGGCGTTGATGAGATCGTTCAGCCCCAATTGGCGCGCTGCAAGGGCTGCCGGATCGGCTTGGATGCGCACGGCATATCTGGCCGAACCCTTAATGGTGACGCTACCTACGCCATCGAATGTCGAAATTTGGTTTGCCAGCGCCGTGCGCGCGAACTGATCGACTTTCGAGATCGGCAGAGTGTCGGACGAAAGCGACATAAAGAAGATGGGCTGCGCCGACGGATCTTGTTTGTTGAACGTAGGCGGTGTCGGCATCATTTTCGGCAGTTTGCGCAAGGCGCCTGAGATCGCCGTTTGTACGTCCTGCGCCGCGGAATCGATGTTGCGGTCGAGGCGGAACTGCAGAGTAATGCTGGTGTTGCCCTGGCTGCTGGTCGACGTCATCGTGTCGATGCTGGGGATCGTCGCAAATGCGTTTTCAAGCGGTGTGGCGACGGAGGCAGCCATGGTCTCAGGATCGGCGCCCGGCAGATTCGCATTCACGTTGATGGTGGGGTAGTCGATATTCGGCAGTTCTGCGATGGGCAGCAAGTTATAAGCGAACAACCCGAAGATGACGAACGCCGACATCAGCAGCGTCGTCATGAT
>CAITZE010000200.1 GCA_903896775.1 uncultured bacterium | reverse complement strand
GGTCGGCGTTAGAATGGCATCGACCTTTTCAAAAGCGTCCGTGAAGTCTTTGGCGATCAGCGTGCGAACCTTCTGCGCCTTCAGGTAATAGGCATCGTAGTAGCCGGCGGAAAGTACATAGGTGCCGATCAAAATACGGCGCTTCACTTCCGCACCGAAGCCGGCGGCGCGGGTCTTGGCATACATCTCATCAAGCGATTTGCCTTCGACGCGCTGACCAAAACGCACGCCGTCATAACGGGCGAGGTTCGAAGAGGCTTCAGCAGGTGCCACGATGTAATACGTCGGCAGCGCGTATTTGCTGTGCGGCAAGCTAATGTCGACAATGGTCGCGCCCGCGTCCTTCAGCCATTGAATGCCTTTGTCCCATAGGGCCGCGACTTCGGCATTAAGGCCATCGGGACGATATTCTTTAGGAATACCGATGCGCAAACCCTTCACGCCTTGGCCAAGCACGGCTTCGAAATCAGGCACCGGCAGCGGCGACGAAGTGGAATCTTTGGGATCGTACCCGCACATGGCCTTTAGCATGATCGCGGAATCGCGCACGGTGCGCGTCATGGGCCCGGCTTGATCGAGCGAGCTTGCGAAAGCGACGATGCCCCAGCGCGAGCAGCGCCCGTACGTCGGCTTCACGCCGACGATGCCGCAGAACGACGCAGGTTGGCGAATAGACCCCCCGGTATCCGTGCCGGTCGCGCCCATGGCGAGATGGCCGGAGACGGCAGCAGCGGACCCACCGGAAGAACCGCCCGGCACTAAATCATCACTACGATTTTTCGCTTTCCATGGATTTTTCACCGGGCCGAAATAGCTGCTCATATTGGAAGAGCCCATGGCGAACTCGTCCAAGTTCAACTTGCCGAGCATCACCGAACCAGCATCGCGCAACTTCTGGCTGACAGTGCTTTCGTAAGGTGGCTTGAAGCCTTCGAGAATGTGCGAAGCTGCCGTGGTCTGCACGCCTTCGGTGCAGAACAAATCCTTGATGCCGAGCGGAATGCCTTCCAACGCGCCGGCTTTGCCGCTTTGCAGCCGCGCCTCGGACTCTTTCGCGCGCGCGCGCGCGATGTCGGCGGTGGTCGTGATGAAGGCGTTCAGGTCCTTAGCCTTCTCCATGGCCTGGAGATGAGCTTCGGTCAGCTCAAGCGCGGTGAATTCCTTCTTCGCAAGCTTGTCGCGTGCTTCCGCAATGGTGAGGGATGTGAGTGCGGCCACGGGCTTACTCGACCACTTTCGGCACGCCGAAAAAGCCGTCGTGGGCGTCGGGCGCATTGGCCAGCACTTTGTCCGCGATACCACCATCGTTGACGGTATCTGACCGCCAGGGCTGTTTCAGATCGGTGGTGCCGCCGCTCATGGGGGTGACATTGTCGGTGTTCACTTCCGACAACTGCTCGATCCATTTGAGGATGCCAGAAAGCTTGGCCGCGGTGGCGTCGAGGTCGGCGTCCGGCACTTCGATCCGCGCCAGGGTCGCGACCCTTCGAATGGTGGCTTTATCCAACGACATCCGTTAAATCTCTCCAAAATCTGGCGAAAACCAGCGCCAAACAGCCTCGAACGGGAGTTGCGTAACACCCACTATGGCGATCTGCAAGCCCAGCGAACTTAAGGCGAAATTGATCCGGAATCAGACCATTTTAGGCCTGGATCTGGGCACCAAGACCATTGGGCTCGCCCT
Source organism: uncultured bacterium (assembly GCA_903896775.1). Taxonomy (GTDB): domain Bacteria; phylum Pseudomonadota; class Alphaproteobacteria; order Rhodospirillales; family Rhodospirillaceae; genus SHVO01. The sequence goes on along the minus strand of CAITZE010000200.1, from coordinate 2,767 downwards.
GTCGGACACTACTTATATAATAGCGTCACCGCTCTCAACCATCGCCCGGCGTAAATTCAGCCAGGATGCCGCCGAGTTGGAGGTGGTTATGACCAAATATAATGTGGGCGCATTGGTGTTTGGCTTGCCCGTGCAAATGGACGGCACTGAGGGACCACGCGCCCAATCCACGCGCTCTTTCGCCGCCGAAATGCTCAATCGCCGGGATATTCCCATCGCTTTTTGGGACGAGCGGTTATCCACAGCCGCGGTTGAGCGCATGTTAACCGACGAAGCCGATCTATCCCGTAAACGCCGTGCGGAAGTCGTTGATAAAACGGCGGCGGCTTACATCTTACAAGGCGCCTTGGAGGCCATGCGGATTGTCTCACCTTAACCCGCCTTCTTACTTGCCCTTACGCGGGCTGGCCCATATAGTCCCGCCCCATGCGTGATCCGGCATTCCCGCACCGTCATCTCCTCGGCATCGAGGGGCTCACTCCCGCAGAAATCAATTATTTACTGGACCTTTCGGACCGCTACGTGGACGTCAACCGCGGGCCCGAGAAGACCAGCACCGCGCTGCATGGGCGCACCATAGTCAATCTATTCTTCGAGAACTCGACCCGCACCCGCACCTCGTTCGAGCTGGCGGCCAAGCGCCTCGGCGCCAACGTCGTCAACATGCAGGTCGAAAGCAGTTCGGTTTCCAAAGGCGAGACGCTGATCGATACCGCCGTGACGCTGAACGCCATGCACCCCGATGTGCTGGCCGTGCGTCACCCAGACTCCGGCGCGGTCAAACTGCTCGCCGATAAGGTCAACTGCGGCGTCGTCAACGGCGGCGACGGCAGCCACGAACACCCAACCCAGGCACTCCTGGATGCGCTCACGATCCGTCGCCGTAAGGGCAAGTTGAACGGCCTGCTGGTGGCGATCTGCGGCGACGTGCTGCACAGCCGCGTCGCGCGCTCCAACTTCCTTCTACTTCTGACCATGGGTGCTCGCGTGCGCATTATCGCGCCGCGCACCTTGATCCCAACCGCCGTCGATCGCCTCGGCGTCGAAGTTTTCACCGACATGGCTGCGGGCTTGAAAGACGTGGATATTGTGATGATGTTGCGTGTGCAGAACGAACGCATGCGCGGCAGCTTCATTCCGTCGGTGCGCGAATACTTCCACTTCTTTGGCCTCGACCGCGCGAAGTTGGCCCAAGCTAAACCCGATGCACTCATCATGCATCCCGGCCCCATGAACCGCGGCACCGAGATCGACTCTGACGTTGCCGACGACGTCGAACGCAGCGTGATCCGCGAGCAAGTGGAACTGGGCGTTGCCGTGCGCATGGCCGTGCTGGAAGTGCTGGCCAAGAACGCTATGGCGCATAACACGGCGAGCAATAATCCCGTGCTGGGCAGGACCGGAACATGAGCGTCGCCACACCTGGCCGTATCGCTTACCTCAACGCCCGGGTGCTGGACCCGGCCTCAGGCTATGACGGCCCTGGCGAAGTGCTGACCAGCGGCGAGGAAATCGTCGATGTGGGCCGCAAGCTGTTCGACGGCAAACTGCCTGTCGATGTCGAAGTCATTGATTGCGCCGGTATGTGTTTGTCGCCGGGTCTCATCGACATGCGCGTGCAGTTGCGCGAGCCGGGCGAAGAACACAAAGAGAGCCTGAAGACGGCTTGCGAAGCTGCCGTGGCCAGTGGCGTCACCACGATGGTCTGCTTGCCTAACACCAACCCGATCATGGACGACGAACCTACCTTGGAATTCGTCGCACGCCGCGCACGTTTGCTGGCGCTGACCAAAGTCTATTGCTACGGGGCGGTCACCAAAGGTCTGCAAGGCAAAGAGCTGGCCGAAATGGGCTTGCTCGCCAAAGCCGGCGCATTGGCCTTCACCGATGCCACGCGCGCCATTGCCGACGCCCAAGTCATGCGCCGCGCCCTGCAGTACGGCGCAACCTTCGGCCTGATGATCGTGCAGCATCCGGAAGAACCGACGCTAGCTACCGGCGTCATGAATTCCGGCGAAATCGCCACACGCATGGGCCTGTCTGGCATTCCACGCGAAGCCGAGATCATTATGCTGGAGCGCGATATCCGCCTCGTCGCCATGACCGGCGGCCGCTATCACGCCGCACATATCTCGACTGCCGACAGCGTGGAGATCATCGCCAAAGCTAAAGCCGACGGCTTGAAGGTGACCTGCGACACCGCCCCGTTCTACTTCGCGCTCAATGAGCTGGCCGTAGGCGACTACCGCACATTTGCCAAACTGTCTCCGCCTTTGCGCGCCGACGAAGACCGCCGCGCGATTGTCGAAGGCTTGAAGAGCGGCGTCATCGATGCCATCGCCAGCGACCACGCGCCGCAAGACTCCGACAGCAAGCGCCTGCCCTTTCCGCAAGCGGCCTTCGGCGGCAGCGGCCTGGAAACCTTGCTCGCCGTCTCCCTCGATCTTTATCACAACGACGATATGACGCTGCTCGATGTGCTGCGCCGTTTGACCGTTGCGCCGGCCGATTTGCTTGGCCTTGAAGCAGGGCGCCTCGCCAAAGGCCGCAAAGCCGACCTCACGGTCTTCGATCCCGACGAAGGCTGGAAAGTGATCGCCGACAAGTTCAAATCCAAATCGAAAAACTCGCCCTTCGACGGACGGCCCGTGCAAGGCCGCGTATTGCGCACTGTTGTCGACGGCCGCGTCGTGTTCGACGCTATGCCTGCCGCTCAGGCCGAAGCCAAACGCGCCGCGCGATGATGGCGTCATGACCACAGACTTTC
>CAITZE010000199.1 GCA_903896775.1 uncultured bacterium | reverse complement strand
TGCGCCGCCTGACGAATACCTGTTCAATATCTATACGCTATCGGGTCTGATTTTCGTGATCGCTTGCTACACGTTTCCCTATGTTTTTGTGCTGGTCGCGAATGCGCTTGACCGGATTCCGGGTGACCTCGAGGACGCGTCGTCGATCCTTGGTGGACGGACCTGGATCACCGCGCGGCGCGTGACGATCCCGCTGGTGCTACCGGCGTTATTGGCTGGCGCGCTCGTAGCGTTTCTTCAGGCGATGACATTGTTCGGTTCTCCGGCAATTCTTGCGCTGCCTGCTGGATTTCACACCATGACGACGAAGATATGGAGTCTGTTCCAGTATCCGCCAAAACCGGAACTGGCGGCGGCGGCGGCATTACCGTTGCTGGTGGTGACCGTAATCCTTCTCCGTGCCGAACAGATGATCCTTGGCCGTCGCGGCTATTCCGTGATCGGTGGAAAATCCGGTGAGCCGCGGCTTATCAAGCTTGGCCGGTGGCGTTGGGTGGCTTTGGGACTTTGTTTTGTCGTGCTGCTCAATCCGATCATCCTGCCTTACGGTGCTTTGCTCAATGCCGCACTGTCGCCGGTCGCTTCACAGCCAGTGACATTTGCAACGATGACACTGCACAATATTGAATGGGTATTCTTTGAACTGTCGACCACCCGGCTGGCGTTGTGGAATACGATACTGCTCGGTTTCGGCACCGCTACCATTGGAACCGTGCTGGCGGTTGTAATCGCCTATTTGACGGCACGAAGGGCCGTGCGCGGCTATCGCATTCTGGCATTTCTGGCGACGACGCCTGTCGCTATTCCGGGTGTCGTTCTTGGCGTTGGCCTGTTCCTCACCTATACCCAGCCGCCGTTTGTTCTTTATGGGACATTGTGGATTTTGCTGATCGCCTTTGTCACCATCAGCCTGCCATCGGCATATCAGCAATTGCAGTCCGCCGTGCGCGTCGTCCATCCAGAGCTTGAGGACGCGAGCCGCATACTCGGTGCGACCCGCCTGCGGGCGCTGTGGGAGGTCACGGCTCCTCTGCTGCGCACATCCGTAATCGCGACCTGGTGTTTCATTTTCGTCGGGACTATTCGCGAGTTATCTGCTGCGATCATGCTGTTTACGTCCGAGACAAAAGTAGTTTCGGTCTTGATCTTCGATCTCAATGAGAGCGGAGATCTAGCCGCAATTTCGGTCCTCGGCATCATGATGTTGATCATCACACTCGTGGTCGTCGTTGCCATCAATCGTATCCCAGGCTTTGGCAGTGTCCGCTTACGCAATAGTTAAGTCATCACGGCATATTTATCATGGCATCAAACCTTCCTGAAATTTCCATTTCCCAGCTATTGGCAAAGCAAATTGCCGTGCTCGATCCCGCGCAATTGCCGGTGGCCGTCCGCACCAAATGCGAAGAATTGTTAATCGATGTGTGGGGGCTTTGTCTTACCGCTCGTAACGAAGACTATGTTCGAGCAACGCTTGCGGCGTGCGATGACGATGGACCCTGCACTGCGGTCGGTCACGCGCGAGGCTTGAGCGCTGCGGCAGCGGCATTGGTCAACGGCACGGCGATCCACGGCGAGGATTTTGACGATACGTTCGAAGGCGGACCAGTTCACGCGGGCACAGCTATTGTTCCAGCCGTGCTGGCGGCATGCGAACGGCACAATCCGGATGGAAAGTCTGCGCTGCTGGGTGTCGCTGTCGGCGTCGAAGTGATGTGCCGATTGGG
>CAITZE010000198.1 GCA_903896775.1 uncultured bacterium | reverse complement strand
GATGAGCGGAATCGCGACGATTTCTAACTTGATCAAAGAAGGTAAGTTGCAAGACACGCCCTTCCACCGCGTCAATTTTCATATGATCATGGCGGAAGACGAGATGAGCAAACTCGGCGCGGCATCGAAATCCAACGCCGATTGGAAGTTCTTGACCTATCTTTATGAACTGGGTGTCGCCACAACCGATAAATGGCTCGCCGAGAATTTCGACCGTATCGGCGTTGAATCGACGCTGGACATGGTGAAGGCCTACTCCTAGCTTCGCCCCGCATGGGTGAAATCAAAAGTCATAAAGTCGCAGTTATCGGCGGTGGACCGGCTGGCTTGATGGCAGCAGAAATGTTGCTGTCCGGCGGCGCCCGGGTAGACCTGTTCGACGCCATGCCGACGGTGGGGCGGAAATTTCTTATGGCGGGCCGCGGCGGCCTGAACATCACGCATTCGGAACCGCACGAAGCCTTCTTGTCCCGTTATGCACGCCATCGCGCCGACGTTGAGCCGTTGCTCGCGGGCTTCGGGCCCGAAGCTTTACGCGCTTGGGTGCACGAGCTTGGAATCGAGACATTTGTCGGCACATCGGGGCGGGTCTTTCCCACTGAAATGAAAGCCGCGCCATTGCTACGTGCTTGGCTGCGACGTTTACGCGCTGCGGGGCTTAAGCTCCACATGCGTCACCGTTGGCAAGGTTGGGACGGCCAAAATCTGACTTTTGCCGCGCCGGTGGGCGCAGTCACCGCAACAGCTGATGCCGTGGTCTTGGCTTTGGGCGGCGGAAGCTGGCCGCAGTTAGGCTCCGACGGCGCTTGGGTGAAATTTTTGCAGGAACGCGATGTCACGATCGCACCCCTGTTGCCGGCCAACGGCGGCTTCGATGTCGCGTGGAGCGAACACTTCCGCACCAAATTCGCCGGCCAACCGGTGAAGACAATCACCGCTCGCTTTGGCGAAAGCACGCGCAAAGGCGAGTTTATCGTTACCGATACGGGCGTTGAAGGCGGTTTGATTTATACGCTGTCGGCCCCGATTCGTGATGAGATTGCCGCCAAAGGCAAAGCCGTTGTGCACCTTGATCTCGCGCCGACCCGAGACGCCAAAAGCCTGCTTCAAGAACTTTCGCGTCCGCGCGGTAAGAATTCCCTCGCGAACTACTTGCGCAAATATGCCGGCCTCGATGGCGTCAAGGCGGGAATGTTGCGCGACCTTCTCCCGGCAGCGGACTTCGATAGCCCGGAGCGCCTTGCCGCAGCTATCAAAGCATTGCCTTTGCCGCTCATTGCCGCGCGCCCTCTGGCCGAAGTCATCAGCACGGCTGGCGGCGTGAAGTTTGGCGAACTCGATGCAAATCTCATGGTTCGCGCGCTGCCCGGCGTCTTCTGCGCCGGCGAGATGCTGGACTGGGAAGCACCCACGGGCGGTTACCTGCTGACCGCCTGTTTCGCCAGTGGCCGGACAGCGGGGGCAGGGGCTCTCAAATGGCTCTCGGGCGGCAACATCTAAGGTTAATTTGCCAAACCGCCCGGGCGTGATAAACACCCCCCGCCATGTTGAACATTTCCAATTTAACGTACCGCATCGGCGCGCGGGTTCTTCTCGACAGCACCGACGTTTCGATCAACGCAGGACACCGGGTTGGATTGGTCGGCCGTAACGGCACGGGCAAGACCACGCTGCTGCGTCTGATCACGGGCGAACTGTCGCCGTCGGAAGGCACCATCGACGTGCCGCGCCGCTGGCGCATCGGCATCACCAGCCAGGAAGCGCCGCACGGACCCAAGAACTTGGTCGATACGGTCATGGCCGCCGACCGTGAATTGGTCGCGCTGATAGCCGAGGCGGAGACCGCAACCGACCCCGAACGCATCGGCGCTATTCATATGCGCCTGGCCGACAAGGACGCCCATACCGCCAATGCCCGCGCCGCCGTGATTTTGGCCGGCCTTGGTTTCGACGAAGGCGCTCAGCAAAAGCCTTGCGATGATTACTCCGGCGGTTGGCGCATGCGCGTGGCCTTGGCCGGTTTGCTGTTCACCCAGCCGGAACTGCTGCTGCTCGACGAACCTACCAACCACCTCGACCTTGAAGCCACCATCTGGCTTGAGGATTATCTCAAGAACTATCCCGGCACGATCCTGCTGGTCAGTCACGACCGCGATTTGCTCAATCGGTCCGTTGACGAAATCCTGCATCTCGAGAACGGGAAGATGACGCTCTACAAAGGCGGCTACGACCGCTTTGAAGAAACCCGCAGTATGCGTCTCGAACAAAACGAGAAGCAGCGGACGAAGCAAAACGCAAAGCGCGCCGAGATGGAAGCTTTCATCGCCCGCTTTCGCGCCAAGGCCACGAAGGCCAAGCAGGCCCAGTCGCGCATCAAGATGCTAGAAAAGATGAAGCCCATTGCCGAGCATCATGAGGAGGGCAGCATTAGTCTGATGTTCCCCGAACCGGAACAACTATCGCCGCCTTTGGTGAACATGGAGCGCGTTGCGATTGGCTATGACGGCCGCGCGGTCTTAAGCAACCTCTCAATGCGTTTGGATAACGACGACCGCATCGCCTTATTGGGCGCTAATGGTAACGGTAAATCGACACTGATGAAATTGCTGGCGGGCCGCCTGGAAACGATGTCCGGCGAGTTCTCGAAATCCGGCAAGCTGCGTATTGGGTACTTCGCCCAGCACCAGTCCGAAGAACTCGACATGAACGCGACGCCGGTTCTGGAAATGCAGCGCCGCCGGCCGCAGGATTCTGAGACCGCTTTGCGCAGCCATTTGGGGCGCTTCGGCTTCGGTCAGCAGAAGGCGGTCACCAAAATCTCAAGCCTGTCAGGCGGCGAGAAAGCGCGATTGCTGTTCGCGCTAATGACGATCTCCAAGCCGCATATCCTGCTTCTGGACGAACCTACGAACCACCTTGATATGGACTCACGCCAAGCTTTGGCCGAAGCAATCAATGCCTTCGAGGGCGCTGTTGTACTTATCAGTCACGATCCACACGTCATCGAACTCACGGTCGATAGATTCTTGCTGGTCGAAAATGGCCGTGCCCAAAATTATGACGGCGACTTGGATGATTACCGCGAACATTTGCTGGGGAATTCGGCCAATCGCCGGCAAGGGCGTCGGGACGACGGCGACAGGAGCCGTGGCGAAGGTGGCAAGAAGGACGACCGCAAGCGCGCCGCCGAACGTCGCAACGCGCTTGGTCCGCTTAAAAAGCGCTTACAACAGGCCGAAAAAGCTGTTGCGGGTTTCGAAGCAGAACGCGCGAAGCTTCGTCAAACGATGGCCGATCCAAAATTGTACGGCAAAGACGTCGGAAAACTTCTCGATCTTCAGAAGCAATTGGGTCAGATCGAAAAGAATCTGGCAAATGCCGAGAACGATTGGCTGAATTTGCAACAAGAGTTCGAAAAGGCCGAGGCGGAAAGCGTCGAAGCGGCGCAGTAAAACTAATGCGCTGCGCCCGAGTCAGGTGACCAGGGTTGACCGCGTGCTGCGGCTACAATGTCTGCGAGGCCTTGGCGCATATCCGTCATGATGAACTCGCCCTTGGCTCCTGGTCCACCGGACTTTGGATTGGGAAAGCGGATGACCCAAGCATTCATCTTCACGGTCAATCCACACAGCACGCTGCCGACTTTGACTTGCGTTTCTTCGATGTAAGCTTTGACTTGCTCGAACTTGGCCGCGGTGAGGTTGTTCCACATGTCCTGCGACATGTTGCCGAAGTCCGTGAAAGTGCGCTTGAGAAAATTGATCAGGCCAGTGATCAATTTTTCGACCTTGTCCATTTCGGCCATGAGGTTGCGGTCGTTACGCACCTGCATGCTCTTGCGCATGTCTTGCATCGCGTAAATGAAGGCTTCCAAAAGCGGCGTCAGACGGTCGAGGCACTGGTTGTAATAGGACAGCGACATGAAGATGTCCCCGTAGTTCTCGAGGAACAGCGGGATCTGATCGATACCGATCTGCAGCTTCTCTGCCATCTGCTTTAGGCGGGCGAGTGCCTTCTTGACATCCGGGTCTTTGAACAAGCCTACGATATCCTCGAAACGCGTAAGGTTGGCTGCGTCGTCGCCGTAAATCTCTTTGATAAGCGGCATCGTGAAGCGCGACATGTAGCCTGTCAGTTGCTTGTTCTTTTCTTCGGATAGTTTGAGGTCGGCGTAATTGTTGACGGGTATGCCGTGCTCGCGAAGCGATCGGCGAAGGCTGTAGACGTCAAAACTCGGCAGCGGAGCGAGAGTGTAAAGAATGGCGAGGTCGGGATGCGCAGCACCTTCTAGCCGATAACGAGTGCGCCGATGGCACCGCCGCCAATAGTCATAATCTCGCCGGGAAGGGCTTCAATGATAACGCCGATCTGGCCGCCTTCCATGATGTAGGCGCCGAACGGCAAGACGATTACGATGATAAGCCCGATAATCCCCATCATGGCTGAAACCGCCCGCCGCTTGTCGCTGCATAGATCATGCTAAACGCCCCACTCAGACCGGGCCGGACGGCGCCGAACCGCGCCAAATGTCCCCTGGACCCCTGCCTCGAACCTCATTACCTACACTAACACAAAGTCCTATCAAAGGCTTAACCGATTGTGGAGCGCGCCTGTCTATGACGCCCGGCCCGCCTGGCTCTGAACCTACGCCCGAAAGGCTCAAAACCGAGCTGCGCGTTCAGGCCTGGCTAAGGCGCTGCGCGGTCGCCGGCCTTATGGCGACCGTGGCGCGCCGAGGCGATGCCGACGCAGGCGCGCTGTTTTTGAAGGTCAACCGCTTCTCGGCTGGGTGCGAGGTTTTTTCTGGCGTTACGGGGCCGGATGGCACGCCGGCATGGATGCGGGCCACAGGGCCGAAGCCGGTGTCCGAGAAAGATGCCGACACCTATCTTGCACGGCAGGGGAAGTACGACCCTGACCTATGGGTGCTCGAGATCGAGGACCCCAAGTCTCAGTTCGTTGTCGACGGTAAAGTTTTAGAGATATGATTTTACCGCTTTTTGCAGGGAATTTCGGCACGCCAGTGTGTGGACACATCACGGCCAGCCGAGTATGTTCCCCGCGGCCTCAAATCTGAGGTAAGGGGACGTCATGGGCTGGAACGACGAAAAAATCGGACGACTGAAAAAGTTGTGGTCGGAAGGTTTGACCACCGGTGAAATCGGCAAACGCCTTGGCGTGTCGAAGAATGCCGTCGTGGGCAAGGCGCATCGCCTTGGTCTCAAGGGCCGCCCGTCACCCATCAAGCGCCAGGATGTCAAATCTCCAGCCGCAAAGAAGGTCGAGACGCGTATTTTCACGCTCACCGATTTGTCGGCCCAGACGTGCCGTTGGCCGATCGGCGATCCGAAGCACGAAGACTTCCGTTTTTGCGGCAAGCCGGTCGCGGCGGGAAAGCCGTACTGCGCCGACCACTGCGCGACCGCTTATGTAGGTTCGGGCAAATCCGCACCCCGGAACAACAACGAAGACGCTGCCT
>CAITZE010000197.1 GCA_903896775.1 uncultured bacterium | reverse complement strand
TGCTTGACCCGCTCCGGCTCGGCGGCGGGCAGGTCGATCTTGTTGAGGATGGGCACGATATCCAGCCCGGCATCAATCGCCTGATAGACATTGGCGAGGGTCTGCGCCTCGACGCCCTGGCTGGCATCCACCACCAGCAGCGCGCCTTCGCAGGCGGCCAGGCAGCGCGACACTTCATAGCCAAAGTCCACATGGCCCGGCGTGTCCATCAGGTTGAGGACATAATCCTTGCCGTCCTTGGCCTTGTAATCCAGCCGCACGGTCTGGGCCTTGATGGTGATGCCGCGTTCCCGCTCGATATCCATCGAATCGAGAATCTGGTCCTTCATGTCGCGCGTCGAGACGGTACCGGTGAGCTGGATCAGCCGGTCGGCCAGGGTGGATTTGCCATGGTCAATATGGGCGACGATGGAAAAATTGCGGATTTGGGATAGCTCGGGCATTGGGCCGGGGGTCTAGCAGGCCCCAATTCCCCGGTAAACAGGGCACTTTCACTTCGCCCAAAGCCCGCAAATAGGGGCTATAACCCGGACAATGCTGACCTATCTCTACCTCGACTATGGCGGCCATGCGAAATACCGGCGGGAGCTGAAATACAGCCTGATTTCGCTGCGGGCGGAACTTGGCCAGGCCACGGACGCCCAGATCGCCGTCTACAGCGACGCGCCCCTGGTCTATCGCCGCTGGCCGGTGACGGCGGTGGGGATCGTGGATCGCATCAAACCCTGGTCCGGGGGCGGGCTGTATTACCACCGCATCAAGCCGGAAGTGGTGCGCGACGCCCTGACCCGCTTTGCCGGGCCGGTCTGCCTGCTGGATTCCGATTCCATTGTGCGCCCCGGCTTCCATGCCGAGGTGACGGCCAAACTGACGGACGCCGTGGTGATGAATGTGTTCGAAAAGCCAAATCCTTTTCCGCCGCTGTCAGGCTTTCGCTGCCGCCTGCCAAACCTGGGCGACTATCGCTACGATGTCGCCGCCAGCGTGATGTATAACAGCGGCCTGATCGGCATGCGGCCTGAGCACGCGCCGATGCTGGATGATGTGCTGGCGATGATTGACGCCCTGATTGGCCGGGCCAAGAAATTTCCCACCCTCGAACAATTCGCCCTCAGCGAAGTCTTGCGCCTGAACGGCATTGCCGTCGCTGAAGTGAATCAAAGCTTCCTGCATTACTGGCAAGGACGGCGGCGCATCTATATGCAGGCCCAGATCGAAAAAAATCTTGGCGCCGACTGGGACGATCTCACCCCGCCCAAAGCCTGGGCGGAAATGAACCAATGGGCGATCCGCGCCTACAATTATTATTACGGCATCACCCATGCCCTGGAAGCCTTCAAATGACCGAGACGTTGAAAGACCTGTGGCCGGGCCAATCGGTGGCGTTGCTTAAGGCGCTGCACATCCTCACCAGCAATGGCGGCCTGAACGCGGATTCGCGGCGCAAGCTGAAACAGGTGCAGCATCTGGCGCAGCTGATCAAACCGGCAATTGACGCCAGCCTGACGGC
>CAITZE010000196.1 GCA_903896775.1 uncultured bacterium | reverse complement strand
TTGCTCGGCTCTGCACCGAAAGCCCCGCTTTTCTTAATGACCTATACCGCCGCAATATCACCATCGATCCGTGCTGGGTGTGCGGACCAACCTTGTGCCTATCGGGCGAGGCCGACAACACAGCCCTCCATGTGGCTGGCCAGGATGAAGCCGTCGCAGCTCTCTTCGCTGCCGAGTTTCAAAGCCTTCCTCACGCTGGGCATTGTTTTATGCTCGATGACTCGTGGCAGAGCGCTGTTGCTCTTATAATGAGTTGGCTGCAGCGGCATGACTTAGCCGGAAGTTTCTGAAATTCCCGCTTCTTTCATCCCGCCATATCTCATATCTTCACGACCGCGTTGCCGGCCGTTAGGCGCAACAGGGAGAGGAAGATCAGGATGGCTTTTAAAGGGAGTTTGAGTGGCGCGCGTCGACTTGCGGTTTGTGCTGTCTTTGCGTTTTCCGCCACCGTCACCAACTCGGCCGCGTTTGCCGCAGACGCCCAATACGTCTCGCAAAAGGGCACGTGGATCATGAATAAGGCCGAGACCAAAATTCCCTCCGGCAGCTTCACGCCCTTCGATACGCCTTCCGTTGTAAGCACGGATGACGGAACCACTCTTAAGCTTGTTCAATATATTATGACCGCCACTGGCCTCGAGCCCGGCCCGAGCTTTGATGGCAGTTACGACGGCAAGCCTGTTGCGTTTGGCAAAGAAGCAACGCGCTCCTTCTTGCACGTCTCTCCAAACAGCTTTCGCACCGACTTAAAAACAAATGACGGTACATCATCCACTGAGATCGTGACCTTCGCTGCCAACAATTCAAAAATGCGCGCTGAAGGCAGGTTCACCGACGCCAAAGGCAAGATTTACGACTACGTAGAAGTATGGGACAAACTGCAGTAATGCAGCGCTGCCGAAAATGTTCCCGCTATTTTTTGATTAATTAAGCCCTTCTCCCTGCATTGATTCTCCCTCTCGCGCGTATATATCAGCGAGAGTAAATGTCCGCGTAAGCCCGCGGCTGGAGAGAATATGCGATTGAAAGCCCTTTTAAGCGCTTTGATTCTGGGAATTGCAGCTGTAACCGCATCCCGCAGCTTTGCCGAAAATATTGCGCAAGCTTCGCCCGACGGCAGTATCGATATCGAGAGCCCGTGGGCAAGACTCGCTCCCAAAGAACCCGATACGGCAAGCGTCTTTTTCGAAGTGCTTAACGTCGGCAATAAACCCGATGTACTGGTGTCGGCATCTAGTCCCGCCGCCCGAAAGGTGACCGTGCGGCGCGGCGAATGGAGTGGGTGGGACTTCTTCAATCGTCAAACCAATGAAGTCAAAATCAATCCTAGCAAGCGTGTGTCATTTCATCCCGGCGCGCTTGAGGTCACTTTGAATGAATTGACGGAGCCGGTCGACGTCCGCAGTGTATTGCCCGTCACGCTTGTTTTCAAAGAAGCCGGCCCTGTGACGATTGAAGCAACAGTCTCCAATCAATTGCTCGGCAACCGGATTGCCAAATAGCACGCCAACTATTTGAGCGACGCCCGCGCTTTTTCAATAACGCGCAAGACTAACCCAACAATACGTTGATCGGCCTGAGGCATAAGCGCCTTCAATTGCGATTCCAGTGCGCTCAGAGCCGCATGTTTGGCTTTCAAAGGACGCGTCCCAAGATAAGCCGTCAACCAGTTGGAAACCGCGCGTGGGTCTGGGCGGTCTCTCGCAACATCAAGAATCATTTGCACGGGTTCAGCCATTTGCATGCTCTCGCGCAATGCGGCGTTGCCGGTAACGGTCGAGCGGCACTTCGACACCGATCACAATCAGCCAAGCCAAGAAGAATGTAATAGCGACGCAAGCGACCGTCTTGATCCACGATCCCGTCGCCGGCCACTGAAACCGCTCAGCGAAGGCTTCGTAAGTCATCAATACAATCCAGTGGATCATATAGACCGGATAGGAAAAATTACCGATCGCGCTATCGAGTTTGCTGTGTCGCGTCAGATGGAACAGGCATGGCAGAGCAACGAGCGCCAAGAAGTAATAAGGCCACACGGCATAGATCATTGAGGTGACGTGGCGCGACTCTAAAGTTTGGAAGATCAACATAAGAACGCAAGTAACGCCCAGAAAGATCGATGCGATGGAGATCTGAACATTACGCTCAGTTGTCGCTATATATGCGTCGTAAACCCGCCGCGCGACCATGCCTAAGACGAACAGGCCCAGTTCCATCGGAAAGAACCGGCTCATCCAGGGATCAATCTCAAAGCCGGCGTGATAAACGCCAGCCCGTACCACGAGCGTTACGGCGATCAGCGCGACGAGTGCTTTTGTCGAGGTCCGGATCAGAAACGGCACGAGGCAATAGAACATTAGTTCCAACGAAATCGACCAGGCTTGCGGGATGGGCATGATCTGCCAGATCGGCGTGGGACCGTCCGGCGTGTACAGCAGTTGCCCGCCGTCGAGCTTCATGAACAGCGTCGACTCCTGGCCGAAAATGAACAGTCCTGTGAAGACCAGCCAGGCTTTTCCGGCCCAGCTCAATCCTGGACCTACATCTCTGACGTAGGCAAGCCAACCGCCCTGCCCGCTGACGTAAATGACATAGTAGCCGGCCAACGAAATCAGCAGGCAAAGGTAATAGATCGAATAGATCCGCAAGAATCGGTTGGTGAGAAAGACGCCCACGTCGCGGCGCGGATCGTATTTTTCGGTCAAGACCGTCGCCATGTAAAAGCCCGAGATGATGTAAAACACCTGGACTGCCGCAAAGCCGCCGGCAAGGTAATCAGCGCCGAAATGACTAAGCGCGACCGACAGCGCCAGCAATACGCGCAATAGCCCCATGACTTGCCCCTTGGCCATTCCGGCACGGTGTGGTGAATAGCCGTGCCGAGGCATCCGTCGGGAGGGTAGCCAAAACCCTGCCGGATGCAAGGAAAGGCCGTGCTGAGGCGCGGAATTCCTAGGTTTTTTGCCGCCTTGGCATTCCGGCACCGTTTGCTTGACCGCCGCGAACGCGCCGAATATGGTGCGCCCTCTCCGAAACGGTACTCGGCCTCGCAACACCACGGCAGGTCGCGTTCGGTACCACGGTCGGGCCGGTAGCTCAGTGGTAGAGCAT
>CAITZE010000195.1 GCA_903896775.1 uncultured bacterium | reverse complement strand
GGCTTCGGGCAAATCTTCCTGCGCGCGCAAGGGGTAAACCTGGGCGGAATAAGCTACGATCGAAACCGCCGCCACGGCCACACGGAAGTGCTTTGAGAATGATGATTTCATAGCAACGGCATACCACAGCTCACCGAAGCACGGCAGACGGTTTTCGGGGAATGCTGCGCCGGAATATGCAGCAAAGAATTTTTATCCTTCAATCGCGCCAATGATGGCAGGCGACGTCGTGTCCTGGACCAGCCGGTTCAAGGATCGGCGTAACCTTCGCGCAGATGCCCGTGGCTTTGGGACAGCGTGTGCGAAAGACGCAACCTGATGGCGGATTAAGCGGCGACGGCAGGTCGTCGTTCACGACCACACGGGGTTTTGCGCGCTCCGTATCAGGGTCGGGGATTGGCACCGCCGAGATCAATGCTTTTGTGTAAGGGTGGTGCGGCGCGGCATAGAGTGAATCGCGGTCGGCCAGCTCCATAACCTTACCAAGATATAAAACCATGACGCGGCGGCTGACATGGCGCACGACCGAAAGATCGTGGCTGATAAACAGCATGGAGAGGTTCAATCTACTTTGTAGATCCATCAATAGATTGATGATCTGCGCACGGATCGAAACATCCAGGGCGCTGACCGGCTCGTCGCAAACCACGAGCTTGGGGTTAAGGATCATGGCGCGGGCAATACCGATGCGCTGGCACTGCCCACCGGAGAACTCATGGGGATAGCGGTTAATCATCGTGGGCAACAGGCCAACTTGATCCATCATCTCTTTTACCCGGGCCTTTCGCTCCAGCGCTGATAGGTCGCTGTGAAAATTGCGCAAAGGTTCGGCGATGATGTTACCAGCGGTCATGCGCGGATCGAGGCTCGCGAGCGGATCTTGAAATACGATCTGCAGATCCTGTCGTCGCGCTTTCAGCGTCGCCTTATCGAGTGCCGTCAATTCTTCGCCCAACCACGCGACGCTGCCCGCCGTCGCCGGCAAAAGTTGAAGCACGGCACGACCCAAAGTGGATTTGCCGCAGCCAGATTCACCTACAATGCCCAGCGTCTCGCCGCTTGCGAGATTGAAGCTCACTCCATCGACAGCCTTGAGAGTTTGTGGCGCAGCGAATAAGCCCTGCCCGCGCACCGAAAAATGCACCTTCAAATCCCGCACCTGAAGCAAAGGCGCTGTCATGACGGAGAACCCTCGAGAAAGCAGGCGCTCAAGCTTCCCGTCGGCGTGGGACGTAAAGGCGGCCGCTCAACCCGGCAACGGTCCATGATAAAAGGGCAGCGCGGATGATAAGCGCAGCCCGCCGGCAGGTTTTGAAGATTAGGCGGTTGGCCGGGGATCGTCGGCATTGTCCCGCCCGTTGCATCGTCAAGACGTGGCGTGCAAGCCAGCAAGCCTTTGGTATAGGGGTGACGCGGGGCTTTAAAAATCTGACGCACATCACCCAGCTCGACGAGCCGTCCCGCATACATCACACCTACTCGGTCCGCCAGCCCCGCCACGACACCGAGATCGTGCGTGATGAGAATCACGGCTGTCTCTAACTCCTCTTTTGCTTTGCGGATCAAATCGAGAATTTGCGCCTGTACTGTTACGTCCAGGGCTGTGGTGGGTTCGTCAGCGATAATCAGTTCCGGCCCACAGAGCAAAGCCATGGCGATCATGACGCGCTGGCGCAATCCACCCGAAAGCTCGAAGGGATACATATTGAAACGCCGCTCGGGCTCGGGGATTTGCACGCGGCGTAACATGGCGATGGCGCGATCGCGCGCGAACGTAGCGCTCAGCCCGCGATGACGGACGAGAACTTCGGTCAGTTGACGGCCGATTTTCATATGCGGCGTGAGCGAGGTCATGGGGTCCTGGAAGATCATCGCCAGCTTATCGCCGCGCAAGTCATTCAGCGTTTTTTCGTCGGCGGTTAGCAGATTGGTATCGCCAAACATGACTTCGCCGCTGGTGCGTCCATTGGGCGCGAGAAGCCCCATAGCGGCAAGGAACGTCTGGCTTTTGCCGGAACCGGATTCACCCACGATACCGAGGCATTCACCTTTTTCGACCGACAGCGACAAGCTGCTGACGGCCGCAACTTCGCCGTCGGTGTTGGCGAAACGCACATCGAGAGCTTTGATGTCGAGAACGCTCACAATCTATCTGTCCTTAGGATTCATATTTATCGATCCTTCGGATCGAGAGCATCACGCAAACCATCGCCAAGGAAATTGAAGCAGAACAGCGTCGCCGTCATGAAAGCGGCGGGGATGATGAGTGTGCGTGGATTGATCTCAAGCTCGGCGGCGCCATCGTTGATCAGCATGCCCCAACTGGTCATTGGCTCTTGCACGCCAAGTCCGAGGAAGCTCAGAAAGCTTTCCAGTAGAATAACGTTGGGGATTGTGAGCGTGACATAAACCATCACCACACCCAGCACATTCGGCACGATATGGCGCAGAATGATCGCGGGCGTCGAGCCGCCTGAGGCACGGGCTGCTTCAATGAATTCTTTGCTTCGCAGAGTGAGTGTTTGTCCCCGCACAATGCGCGCCATGGTGAGCCACTCGACCGCGCCGATAGCCAAAAACATCAGGATGAAATTGCGCCCGAAAAAGACCATTAGAATGATCACAAAGAAAGTCAGTGGGACCGAATACATCAAATCGACAAACCGCATCAGAAACTGATCGGTCTTCCCGCCGACATAGCCGGCCACAGTGCCAACCGTGACCCCAATCGTGAGCGCGACAAAAGTCGCAAGAATGCCGACCATCAGCGAAATGCGCCCGCCGAAAAGTGTACGCGCGAGGAGATCGCGCCCGAGCGAATCTGTTCCAAAATAATGGCCGGACGCAAAGTCGGGCGGCATGGCCTCGACGTGATCCCAATCAATCTGGTCATAAGACCAGGGGAGAAATAGCGGACCGAAAACGGCGGCGATGGCAATAAGCGTGAGCACGATCAGCGAGACCAGCGCCGCGCGATTTGCGAGCAATCGGCGCCAGGCATCCTGCCACAAGCTGCGGCCCTGTACGGCGGGTGCGTCCTGAGGTGAGGTCAGACTACTGCTGGTCATAACGTACACGCGGATCCAGCCAGATGTAGATCAAGTCCACCGCCAGATTCATCGCAATGATGAGGGCCGCACCGAGAATCGTCACCGCCATAACCAGCGTGTAATCGCGGTTGAGCGCGCCCTGCACGAAGTACCGGCCGATACCGGGAATTTGGAAAATCGTTTCCACCACCATTGAGCCCGTCAAAATAAAAGCCGTAGCGGGACCGAGAAAGGTGACAACAGGTATCAACGCGGACTTTAAAGCGTGGCGTAACACAACAAGCCTGAAAGGAAGGCCCTTGGCGCGCGCGGTGCGAATGTAATTCGCGCGCACGGCTTCGATCATGCTGCCGCGCGTGATGCGCACGAGATAGGCGACATACGGCAGAGCCAGACAGAACACCGGCAAAATGCGGTTCGCGAACGCACCGTCATTCCAGCCGCCAGCGGGCAGATGGAAGATGCTGTTTTTGAGCCAAACGCCGAAGATCAGAATCAACACTTGGCCCATGATGAAATTTGGAATCACAATGCCTGTCATGGCCGTGGCGGAAATGACGTAATCGCGGCGTGTATTCTGGGCGAGTGCGGCGGCGATGCCGAGCGGTACACCGATGACAATCGCCAGGATAAGAGCGCAGAACCCGTTCTCCAAGCTGACGGGAAGGCCCTGAGCGATCAGCGTCGTGATGCTAAAGTCGTGGTATTTGAACGATGGACCAAAATCACCCCGCAGCAGGTTGACGAGATAATCCACGTATTGTTGCCATAGCGGATCATCGAGATGATATCGGGCGCGCAGATTGTTGAGGACTTCTTGCGGCACCGGCGCTTCGGCATCGAAGGGGCCGCCGGGTGTAAGGCGCATCAGAAAGAAACAGACAGTGATGACCGCCCATAAGGTGGGAATGCCGATCGCAACGCGCCTCGCGAAATAAGACCACATGGTCGGCTGTTCGTTCCGTTTGAAGCTAAGACTTCTCCCTAGACCGAGGGTTCGGAAATGACGGTATTAGCCAACACGCCGATCCGCTCGACTTCAACTTCGACCTTGTCGCCAGGCTTCAGCCAGTTGGGTGGCTTGCGCCCCGCGCCGACGCCGGCTGGTGTGCCGGTGGAAATCACGTCGCCCGGTTCAAGGTGCGTAAACGTCGAGATATAGGAAATAACCGCAGCCACGGAATAGATCATCTGCGATGTGCTGGCATGCTGAACGACCTCGCCGTTGATGCGGGTGGTCACCATAAGATTTTGCGGGTCCGGCACTTCCGTCGCTGGAACCAACCACGGCCCGCATGCGCCCGAGGAATCGAAATTCTTCCCGGCAGTGAAAGAATGCTTTTGAAAGTCGCGCAAAGTGCCATCGAGAAAACAAGTATAGCCTGCGACATGGGATAGCGCTTTGTCTTCCGGAATACGGCGGCCACCTTTGCCGATGACCACGGCCAGCTCCCCCTCGTAATCATATTCCTGCGACGCGCTGGGGCAGACAATCGACTGGCGATGTCCCACCAAAGACTGCGACGTGCGCATGAAGAGAACCGGGTTCTCGGCGACGGGGCCGCCCATTTCCGCAGCGTGATCGCGATAGTTCTTACCGATACAAATGATCCGCGCGGCATCGGGAATGAGCTGCAGCAGAACCACGTGATCTAGCGCGACGGTTGGTTTGCGCTTGGCCGCGACGGCTTGCAGATTACCGAGTGGTCCCGTGGCCAGCACGCTGCGCAGGCTATGGCCGGCATCGGACAAATCGACGATATCGTTTCCGATCACCGCGCCGAAACGGGGTCCGTGCGTATATTCGTAGCTGACGAACTTCATCTGCATGGGCGACATACCAGTCTACAATTCTATTTGGGGATCAGGACGGTATCGATGACGTGAATATAACCGTTGTCGGCAATGATGTCGGCTTTAATGAGCTTGGCGTTTTCGATCATCACGCCCTTGGTGGCATCGATCAGCAACGAGCCGCCTTGCATGGTGGCGGCTTCAAGACGCTTGCCGAGAAAATCCCTCGCCGTAGCTTTGCCGTCGACAATATGGAACAGCAGAATATTGCGCAGCTTTTCTTTGTTCTCGGGCTTGAGCAAGTTCTGCAGCGCGTCGTGCGGGAGTTTGGCGAAAGCATCATCGGTCGACGCAAAGATTGTGATGGGCCCCGGCCCTGACAGCACGTCTGTCAGCCCGGTGGATTTTATGCCGGCGAGGAGAATTGTGAAGGTTCCGGCATCCTGCGCCGTGCCGAGAAGGTTCTTCGCTTCGGCTGTGGCCGTTCCGGCCTGCAGGAAAACCGCGGCCGCGAAGACCGCGGCGAAAAATGATCGAAACAGGGAGCGGATCATGCGGCAGTCCTTTTCCACAAAGCGGCGAAATATATGAGACGATTCGCCGAAGCAGGGAGAGACGGGATTAAGGCGTTTATCCGCGGCCTTCCACCGGATAAGTTCCACCCCATACGTCCGTTCCCCGTAAAACGATAACGAGCATACCGATGAATAACCCGGACCCGCCTCAGAACCAACGGCCCCCAGGAACCAAAGCGGAGGCCAAAGACGCCCGCCCCGATCCGCGCGAAATGTATAGCGAGATCGCGGCCCTGGTAGGGGCGCTGGCCAAGACCTTCGCCATTGAGGAAAGCGCCACGGCTGCCGCGCTCGAATCCGGGGCTATGGCGCTTGAGTTTGGCCGGGACGCCAACGGCAATCGCTTTGTCGCGGCCGCCTTCGAAGGGAAGACCTCGCGCATCTATCAGGGTGCCATTAAACACGACGAATCCCGTGCCTAAGGCTTTTCCGACTCTAATATATGATGTATATACATCACATGAAGATGGATTATGGCTCGGATACACCGCAAATCTCACCTCTTCAGGCCCAAGCTATTGTTGAGGTCTGCCTCTGCCATCACGTTCGGCGCACCGCGCGCGCGGTGACGCGGCTGTTTGATGAGGCTTTGCAGCCGACCGGCGTCAAAGCTGCGCAATTCAATATTCTGGCGGCAATCGCGGCCCGGGATGTGACCTCGGCAGCCGAAATCTCAAAGCTTCTTGCCATGGACCGCACGACTCTCAGCCGTAACCTCAAACCTTTGCGCGAAGCGGGTTACATCACAACGGAAGGCGGCGCAGGGCGCCGACCGGACGTTTTATCGCTGACAGCCACGGGACGCGTGATTTTCAGTCGAGCCGCCGATCTCTGGCGCCAAGCCCAGGGCCAGCTCACCGGCCGCCTGGGGCCCGGCCAAGCCGGTCTGCTTCTGCAAACATTGGATGCAGCGACCCTTGCCGCGTTATAATAATGCATATGCATTATTAATTGAGTTGCAGCCGCCTTAGACTGGCTTAACATTTATTAAACCGTTTCCAGAGAGATTGGCCTCCTAACGTCGCGCAGAAGCGCCAACGTGTATGGGATTCTCGGTCTTGAGAACGGTCACCAAAGCTTACAAAGACGGCGAGATCATCTACCGCCAGGGCGAAGACAGCCAGTGGGCCTTCGAAGTTTTGGAAGGCTCCGTCGAGCTGGTCAAAGACGGCCCGGACGGTCAGTTGGTCATGGCACGCCTGAAAGCCGGCGAGCTGTTCGGCGAACTTGGCATTCTCGATAATACCCCACGCTCAACATCCGCCCGCGCCCGCGGCAGCATCACCGTCAAAGCCATCCCGCGCGACGAGTTTTTGCGCCAGGTCGAAGCCGATCCGCAGACCGCCTTAAAAGTCATGACTAAGCTGGCCCGGCGCATGCGTTCGCCCGAAGGCGGCGACGTGATTCGCGCGGCTGCCTACAAATCCGCTGCCGCCAATTTGCCCGTGCCGGTGCCCAGCGAGTCGCTGATCGCAACGCCGGTTCCGGTCCGTGTCGGACGGCCTTTGCCCGCCAACCTCATTGGCGAACGCAAGCCCAACTTCATGGAAAAGATTTTTGATGCCGTGGCCAAGGACCCGACGCGCCGGCCCGGACGCAAAGCCAAGAATCCGCCGCCGGCCGACATCCTGGTCCTGGTGGGCAAACTGCGCGACGATTACGAAGACGTTCAGCATAAACTTTTGGTGGCCGCTTTAGACGGTATTCCGGGCGTGCGCGCCACAAGTATCGACCGCGACCTCACCAAATTCATGCCGGGCCTTGGCGAGCCGAATGCCGCGCTCAACGACGATCTGATGAAGCGCGCAACCCGCGAAGCCCGCGGCTGGATGAACACGCAGAACGCCGATTTGCTGATTTGGGGCAATATCGACGCCACCGGCCGTAACCTGGAACTTCACTTCACCGCAACAGCGTCGAGCCCCGGCGAACGCCCGGGCCGTTTCACGCCCGTGAATACGCTGACGATGCCGGTGGATTTTTACACCGACTGGACTCCGCTGCTGCGCGCCGTGACGCTCGCGGCCATCGACCCGCGCAGCTTCCCGCAGGGGCGTATCCTGCGTTCGGCGCTGCCGGCGATCGCGCAGGCCGCGCGTGCCTTAGGCCTCGATCCTTCAGGCAGCATGGAGCCCCATGAACGCGCTTCGATCCTGTTCTGCTACGGCAACGTCTGCGCGGTCTGCGCGCAGCTGGAAGGCGACCGCAGCTGGTATCACGTCGCCGTCGAAGCCTGGCGTGCGGCCATCGATCTGATGGATCAGGATCAAGGTTTGATCATAGGTCAGCTTTATCAACAGCTGGGCCTGGTCTTGCAGATCATTGCCGAGCGCACCAACGATATCGATTGCCTGGAGCAAGCCGCCGATGCTTATCGCCGCGCGCTCATGCATATCTCGCGCCGCCGCCAAACATTGGATTGGGGCTTGGTGAAATATCGCCTCGGCTGCGTGCTTTATAAGATCGACATGGCTATCGGTGACGACAACGCGTTACGTGAAGCCATTCACGCTTGCCAGGCTTCGCGCCAGGTGTTCAATCGCTACACACACCCTATCCGTTGGTCGGAAGTCTCCAATACGCTTGCCCAGATTCTTCAAGTTTATGGCGACAACGTGCGCAGCATGCCGATCTTGGAATATGCCGTAAAATGTTGCGTCGGCTCGTTGCAGGTTCGCACGCCCGACACCGCGCCGCTGCAGTGGGCTTCGATCCAGAACACCTTGGGATCGGCCTTGTTCTTGCTCGCCAAACACACCGGCGAATGGGAATACATGCGCCAGTCGTCGGAAGCTTTCCGTCTGGCTCTGACGGTTTACAAAGATCACGGTGCCGGACGCATGGCGATCATTACCGAACGCAATTTGCAGCGCGCCGAAAAGCAAATCCATTCTTCGCACGAGCAACATATCAGCGATCCGGTATGGGCGCAGAGCTTCAACATCTCTGAAGACAGCGACACTTACGACTGGCAGGCCTTCCTTGACGGGAACGGAACCGATGCGGATAACGCCGCCGGCAGCCAGATCAGCGAAGTCGCCTAAAGCTCAACGCTCTTCCACGTCGCGACCAGCAATGGAAATGCGCTAGAGTGGCCGCATGATCACGCCGCGCATTCTCGCCATCGACCAGGGCACGACATCGACCCGCGCCGTCATGTTTGACGAAAGCGGCAAAGCGCTTGCGACATCGCAAATCCCCTTGCGGCAAATCTATCCCGCCGATGGCTGGGTCGAACACAATGCCGAAGATATTTGGGAAGCGACGCTCAGTGTCTGCCGCGCGGTGATCGAACAGAGCGGCGGCATTGAAGGTGTCGCCGCCATCGGCATCACCAATCAGCGCGAGACAACTGTCGTATGGAATCGACGCACAGGCCGGCCCGTAACCAATGCCATCGTTTGGCAGGATCGGCGCGGTGCGGCGTTATGTGCTGCTTTGCGCGATGCCGGGCATGAAGGCGCTATTCAAAACAAAACTGGCCTGTTGATCGATTCATACTTCTCGGCGACCAAACTGCAGTGGGTTCTCGATAATGTGCCGGACGCACGCGCCGCCGCCGTCAAAGGTGAGTTGGCTTTTGGCACGATCGATACATTCTTGTTGTGGCGTCTGACGGGCGGACGTGTGCATGCAACGGATGCTACTAACGCCGCGCGGACCATGCTTTACGATATTCATGACGGACAATGGGATGACGAGCTGCTGGCGTTGTTCAGCATTCCAAAAACCGTTTTGCCGGATGTGCGCGACACGGCCGGCGATTTCGGTACAAGCGATCCGGCACTGTTTGGCCGTGCCATTCCCATCACCGCACTTGTGGGCGATCAGCACGGCGCGCTCGTGGGTCAGGCATGCTTCACGCCCGGCATGATCAAGAGCACATATGGAACCGGGTGTTTTGTGTTGGTCAATACAGGCGCCAAAGCACTGCCCTCACGTAACCGCCTGCTCACCACGATTGCCTATCGGCTCAAGGGCGAAACGACTTACGCGCTTGAAGGCAGCATCTTCAATGCCGGAACCGTCATCCAATGGCTGCGCGATAGTGCCGGTATGATCGCGAACGCGACAGAGTCTGAGAAATTTGCCGCCGGCTTAGATCAAACAGGCGGCACGGGGCGCGTTTACTTCGTGCCAGCCTTCACCGGCCTGGGCGCGCCGCATTGGGATCCGGCGGCGCGCGGTGCCATCATGGGTCTCACGCGCGATTCGGGTATCGCGCATATCGTGCGCGCCGGTCTTGAGTCGGTTTGTTACCAAACCCACGACCTTTTGACCGCACTGCGACAGGACGGCATTGCCGCGCCGCCCGCTTTACGCGTTGATGGCGGAATGATCGCCAATAACTGGTTGCTTCAGTTCCTCGCCGACATCACTGGCATCCCGGTCGAACGACCTATTTACGCCGAGACCACCGTTCTCGGTGCAGCCTTCCTCGCCGGTCTTGGACGCGGATTGTTTTCCTCGCTTGAGGAAATCAAAGCCGCATGGCGTTTGGATTTCCGTGCCGAACCAAAAATGCCTGACGCACAACGGAGCGCGCTGCTCGACGGTTGGCAGGACGCTGTGAAGCGCGTGATGCGTTAGCAGCGTCGATCGCGCCCTCAAAAAAATTGGACGTTCATCCCTCTCGTCGAACTTTCGTGTGCGCCGCAAAATAAATTGCCGCGCGTGTTCAAATAAAATCGCGCTGCGAACGATTAGGTTCGTACTTTGTTTGGACCGATCAAGAAGATGGTGTACAGTTCGCGCTCTAGGGGTGGGGATTTTTCAAAGGTCATTATTATCCGATGCAGTCGTCTTCTTCGGCGGGTTCCGCCAAGACGGGCGTGACCGCTAAGGTTAAGTGGTTTAACCCGGCGAAAGGTTTCGGGTTTGTGGCGCCGATGGATGGGTCGGCGGATGCATTCCTGCATATTTCGGTCGTGCAACGCGCGGGCTTGCGTACTTTACGCCAGGGCGCGACGCTGATCTGCGATCTTGCGGATGGTCCACGCGGCCCGCAAGTCGCTGGCATTGGCGAGGTCGATGACTCGACTGTGTCCGACGATATGCCGCAGACCGATGAGGATGAAGTCGTCCTCGACGGCGAAATCAAATTCTTCGCGGTGGATAAAGGCTACGGCTTTGGTATGCCCGTCGATGGCGGCGCCGATGTATTCATCGGCATTGGCGCTTTGCAGCGCTCCAATCTCGACCGTCTCGAATCCGGCCAGCGTGTGCGTATGCATGTGCGCCCCGGCAAGAAGGGCCCTATGGCTGTGCGCGTAGAAATTCTCGCGCCAGCACCGCAATCACATCAAGCTCAGCCGCAATACGAACCTCAGCATTAGACTGCGCTGATATTCTGTTTGCAGCACGGGCTTATCGTCCGGCCGCTGATCTTTGATTTGTAACTGCTCGGACCTGACAAGATTTTAAGGTCCCTGCCCAACTTGAAACACAATTGAAGGCGAGATTGAAGGCTCAGTTCTGATGGTTTCCCCTCGAAGAAGGGCCCCCACGGGGACCTTTCGGTGGATCGACCGAGCCGCTTCCCCTCCCCCTCATCCCAAGCGCTCGTCGATCCACCAATCTTTTTCTCCACAGCTTCCAATCGATAAAAATACGCGCGTATTACGCACGGGCTTTTAAAAGGCCCGTAACAAGCCTATGTATGTGAATAATACATCGGCTTTAGGCAGAGCGCCGCGCGGCGCCGGGTTAAATCATGCGAAACAAAAAGACATCTCCGCTTAGCGGTGTCACGGTCCTGGAGCGCTTACGTGATGCGGGCCTGCGGCCCACCCGTCAGCGCTTGGCTTTGGCCAAGATTTTGTTTGCCCGCGGTCATCGCCACGTCAGCGCCGAACAGTTGTTCAATGAAGCCAAATCCAGCCGCGTCGATGTTTCGCTCGCGACGGTTTATAACGCTCTGCACGATTTCACCGGTAAGGGGCTGTTGCGCGAAATCTCGATCGATTCGAGCAGTTCCTATTTCGATACCAATACCGGCAATCACCATCACTTCTATTTCGAACGCTCCGGCCATCTGGAAGACATTCCGTCTGAGCATGTGAACATCTCCGCCCTTCCGGAAGCTCCGGGCGGCGCCGAAATCACACGGGTCGACGTCATTATCCGCGTTAAAGCCTAAAGCCTACTCTGGGCATTTTAAGGCGCTGCTTACAGCGCAAATCTATTATTAGAACTATTCTAAACTGCTTGACTTAGAATCGGCAGCGGCTTACATCTGTCGGCATGAATATGGTGCCGGCGGTCGATTTCCGACTGACCTTCTAACCGGACCCCCGTATTCTCCCCGATGTTTCGTCAACCAAATCAAAAAAGGAGGGCCCCCAATGGCAAGCCTCAAAGGTTCAAAAACCGAAGGTAATCTGAAAGCCGCGTTCGCCGGCGAAAGCCAAGCCAATCGTCGCTATCTGTATTTCGCACAGAAGGCCGATGTTGAAGGCCAGAACGAGGTGTCGGCCCTGTTCCGCTCCACCGCGGAAGGTGAAACCGGACACGCTTTCGGTCACCTCGAATACCTGGAAGCCGTGGGCGACCCGGCCACCGGTTATCCAATCGGCGAAACCCGCGACAACTTGAAAGCTTCCGTCGCCGGTGAAACCCACGAGTACACCGATATGTACCCGGGCATGGCCAAGTCCGCCCGCGAAGAAGGTTTCGATGAAATCGCCGACTGGTTTGAGACTTTGGCGAAAGCCGAGAAGTCCCACGCCGGCCGCTTCCAAAAGGCGCTGGATTCACTCGCCTAAACGGCCAAGCCTCGGAATATTCCGCAAACCGGCCGATGCACTTCAGTGTCGGCCGGTTTGTTTTTTAAGAGCAGATGTAGCGAGCAGTTGACGCATGAGAGAAGGCAGCCTCGAAGCCCCGACGCGGCACGTCATCGACTGGAACAATCCGGACTATATCGATGCCGACAAGCTGGACGCCGAAATGCGCCGTCAGTTCGACGTCTGTCACGGCTGCCGCCGCTGCTTCAATTTGTGCGATTCCTTTCCGCGCCTCTTCGATCTGGTGGATGCTGCCGGCGACGAAGAAATTCACGGCGTCAAAAGCGCTGATTTCAAGAAGGTCGTGGATGCCTGCACACTCTGCGACATGTGCTTCCTGACCAAATGCCCTTACGTGCCGCCGCATGCCTTTAACATCGACTTCCCGCATCTGATGTTGCGGTACCGCGCCGCCGATCGCGCTAAGGACGGCACGCCGTTCTTCGACAAAGAGCTGACGGAGACCGACCGCAACGGTCGTCTGGCGAGTATTGCGCCCGGCCTCGCTAACTGGGGCTCGAAACGCGGCAATACGCTGACGCGCCCAATTTTGGAAAAAGTAGCCGGTGTCGATCGCAACGTCGAACTGCCCAAATATCACGGCAAGACTTTCATGCAACGCGCGAAGGAAGCGCCGCCTTCAGTCAATCGCGACGCGCCCGCCTTCGGACGCAAGGCGGTGATCTTCGCGACCTGCTTTGCTAATTACAACAATCCCGATATCGGCGAAGCCGCCTTAAAGGTGTTGGCAAAGAATGGCGTGAACGCTGAGGTGGTTTATCCCGGCTGCTGCGGTATGCCGCAGCTGGAGCAGGGCGATCTCGCGCGCGTCGCTGAGAAAGCCAAAAGCACAGCTGCTGCGCTGAAGCCTTATATCGATGCCGGCAACGATGTGATCGCGCTGGTGCCGAGCTGCGCTTTGATGATGAAGTTCGAGTGGCCGCTGATCGTGCCGGACGACGAGAACGTCAAAATCTTGTCTCAAGCCACTTACGACATCACCGAATACGTTGTGGAGATCGCCGATAATGAAGGCATCGCATCTGGACTGTCTGCTGTTCCCGGCGGCGTCGCCATGCATATGGCATGTCATGCGCGCGCGCAGAATATGGGCAATATGGGGGCCGAGATGCTGCGGCTGATTCCCGAGACCGATGTGAGTGTGATTGAGCGTTGCTCGGGTCACGGCGGATCGTGGGGCGTGAAAAAAGGCAATTTCGAGATCGCAACAAAGTTCGCGCGCCAAACCGTGCGCCGCGCTGCCGAAGCCAAGAAAAGCTATCTTGCGTCTGAGTGTCCTTTAGCAGGCAAACATCTCGCGCAAGGTTTGGAAGGTGTCGACGGTGTATCTCATGAAGGCCAACGCGCTTTTCATCCGATTGAAATTCTCGCCAAAGCCTATGGTTTGAGCTGAGAGACGTAAGGAGATTTGGAGTGCTGGATATGACCGACAATTCGCCAAAGCGCCGTGAAATCACGCGGGCCGATATCATGCCCATGGCCGATTACGGCAAGATTCGCCGCGAGTACCGCCGCAAGCTGGTGGAAACGAAGCGTAAGCGCCGTGTTCATATCGGCCCGCACATCAGCCTCTATTTCGAGAACTACGACACCATGTGGGCGCAGGTTCACGAAATGCTGTTCATCGAACGCGGCGGCGAAGACCAGGTCGAAGGTGAACTGGCGGCTTACAATCCGCTAATCCCGCAAGGCACGGAATTGGTCGCCACCATGATGATCGAAGTCGAGGACGAAGGCGTGCGTCGGCGCGTTCTCGCGTCATTGGGCCATGTCGAAGATATGGTCCAACTGACTTTCGCAGGGCACACGGTAAAGGCCGTGCCGGAGGCCGACCTGGACCGCACCACGGCCGAAGGCAAAACGTCTTCCGTGCATTTTTTGCATTTTAATTTCACGGCCGCCGAAGTCGCAGCCTTCAAGGCAGCTGGGACGCAAGTGATTGCTGGAATCACCCATCCGCAGTATGGACACATGGCCATGTTGCCGGAAGAAAGCCGCGCGGCGCTCGCCGAAGATTTGGCTTAAGGGGATTCGGCTTAACTGGCAGCGAGCCGTTTATTGAACGGTCTCGCCGGGGTAAATGCCCCAGAGCTGCTCGCGTTTGAGCCAGCCCTGAACGCCGTCCACTTCCACCCGGCAGAAGCCTGTCTCGGCGGGACAGCGTTGCACATTCACGATAACACCGGCTTCCAAGGTCGCGACCACAACCGCGGTATCCTCGCCGGTGCGCTTCAGAGTCTGCGCGCCACCGGTGACAACCGCCGTGCGCTTGCCGGAGAGCATGCTTTGATGGACCCATCCTTCGGAGCCGTCATGGTCGCGGATGCGGCGCCAGGTATCGAACTCGCCGATGACTTCCACCGGCAGATGACGCCGGACGTAAACCCAATCGACCGGATAGCGCACACCGGGACCGGTCCTGAGGTTGATGGGGTTGGTACGCAGCGACACAAAGCGGGGGACAGGTAGTCCGGCAGCGCTGCCCTTGGCGTCGGAATCTTTACTATCGCCGTCCATGACGTCGGAGGGGCCGGCTTCGTCCCCGGGCGCAGGATTATGCGCAGCTTCGCTTGGCGCGGGGACAGGCGCCGCCTTCGGCGCTGGACTGGCAGTCGGAGCCGCTTTCGGACTTGCCTTGGAACTCGGCGCTTTTGCCGCGGGTTTATTTTCGGCAGCTGACGCAGCCGCAGGGCCGCAGAGCACCGCAGCCAGCACCGACATCACCGCCAAACGCCTAACTTGCGCCATCCTCAACGCTATCAAAACCCTAATGCCGCCGCAAAGAAGAGGTGGCGTGGTTTGTGCCTCGGATTTCGGGATTTGGCAACGGCGGCGATAGCTCCACCGCGCCGCAATACGGACCGAAATCTGTAACCTCAAAATCTGTAACCTCAAATCTGTAAACCGGCCCTCGCCTGGACAATATTAGAGACGGCTGCTACCCCTAACTGACCGTCCGTTATAGGACCGGTGAACGCGGGCCGTGGTAGGTCCGGAAAACAAATTTTGAACGCAAAGCACGATGGCGCGGACCAAGCCGACGGTTGTCGTTACCCGGAGATTGCCCGACGTCGTCGAGACGCGGATGATGGAGCTGTTCGACGTCCATCTGAATGTCGAAGACAAACCGTTCAGCCGTGCCGATCTGGCCGCCGCCGTCCAGAAATGCGACGTGCTGGTGCCGACCCTGACCGATGAGGTCGACAAAGACGTCATCGCCCAGGCCGGCCCACGCCTGAAACTGATCGCGAATTTTGGCAACGGCGTCGACCATATCGATGTCAGCGCTGCGCGCGCCAAAGGTATCAGCGTCACCAACACACCCGATGTGCTGACCGAAGACACCGCCGATATGGCGATGGCTTTGATGGTGGCCGTGCCGCGGCGGCTTTTAGAAGGTGCAGAGATCATCCGCGACGGGCGATTCAAAGGCTGGAGCCCGACGCATATGCTGGGCCACCGTATTTACGGCAAACGTCT
>CAITZE010000194.1 GCA_903896775.1 uncultured bacterium | reverse complement strand
GGTCGGCTCTTACGCCACCACCGAACGCCTGCTGCTGAAGGGCCTGAGCCCCGAGCGCGCGGCGCTCATCATGGAAGAAATCCGCGGCCCCGCCGGCCGTACCATGTGGGACAAGCTCGGCAACGTGCACGAACAGGTGCTCGCCAACTACCTCAAGAACGAATATCCGCAGACCGTCGCCGTTGTGCTGACGAAGATCAAAGCCGATCATACGTCGCGCGTCCTGGCGTTGCTGCCGGAAGGCTTCGCGATGGAAGTCGTCATGCGCATGCTGCACATGGAATCGGTGCAGAAAGACGTGCTGGAAAGCATCGAAAAGACGCTGCGCAACGAATTCATGTCGAACCTGGCCAAGACCGCCCGCGTCGACTCTCACGAACTCATGGCCGAGATCTTCAACAACCTCGACCGCAATACCGAAGCGCGCTTCCTCACCGCTCTCGAAGAACGCAACCGCGAGTCCGCGGAAAAAATCCGCGCCCTCATGTTCACCTTCGAAGATCTGGTGCGCCTCGATCCGGCTGGCGCGCAGACGCTGCTGCGTCATGTCGAAAAGGAAAAGCTGGCGCTCGCCCTCAAAGGCGCGTCGGACGCCATCAAGGAACTCTTCCAAGGCA
Source organism: uncultured bacterium (assembly GCA_903896775.1). Classification (GTDB taxonomy): domain Bacteria; phylum Pseudomonadota; class Alphaproteobacteria; order Rhodospirillales; family Rhodospirillaceae; genus SHVO01. The sequence continues at coordinate 2,200 of CAITZE010000194.1, read as the reverse complement.
ACATGTCGGCCCGCGCCGCCAAGATGCTCAAGGAAGACATGGAATCGCTGGGCCCCGTGCGCCTCAAGGACGTGGAAGACGCCCAAAATGCGGTGGTTACGCTGGCCAAGGAGTTGTCAAACTCCGGCCAGATCCAGATCTCCGAAGGCAAGGAAGAAGGCGAGCTGGTTTACTAACCAGCCGCCTTTCTCGATCTCTTCAGCGTCCCGCTTTATCCAGCGCGTCAAAATCGGCGTCAGACAGTTTGATCTGTGCTGCTGCCGTATTCTGTTCGAGATGCGCGACTTTCGACGTGCCGGGAATCGGCAGCATCACCGGGCTGCGTTTCAACAACCACGCCAGCGCAATCTGACCCTGGGTCGCATCATGTTTCTTGGCGATGGTGTCCAGCGTGCCGCCGTGATTGGTGAGTGCACCCGCCGCCAGCGGATACCACGGAATGAAACCGATGTCCTGCTGCTCGCAGTAGGTCACCACGTCTTCATGGGCGCGGTCGCCGACGTTGTATTTGTTCTGCACGGTGGAGACTTTGAAAATCTTCTGCGCGGCTTGAATGTCGGCCACGGAGACTTCGCTGAGACCTGCGTATTTGATGATGCCTTGGTCGAGCAGCGTCTTCACGGCGCCGAATTGATCGGCAGCCGGTACCTTGCTATCGATACGGTGCAGCTGCCACAGATCGATTTGCTTCACGCCTAACTTCTTCAAGCTCTTGTGGGCTTGCTCGATCAGATATTCGGGACGGCCATCGGGTTTCCAATTATCGGGGCCGGGACGCGTGAGGCCGCCTTTGGTGGCGATGAACAGATTCTTGTAAGGGTGCAGCGCTTCGCGGATCAGTTCTTCGGAGACATCGGGGCCGTAAGAATCGGCGGTGTCGATGAAGTCGATGCCCAGCTCCGGCACGCGCTTCAGGGTGTTCCAGGACTCGACTTTGTCCGCAGGCGGACCCCAGATGCCGGCGCCGGTGATGCGCATGGCGCCATAGCCTAAACGATGAATCGTCGTTTCGCCGCCAATCTTAAAAGTGCCTGATGCGCTGGCTACGGTCATGGAGATATCCCCTCGGAAAATGGTTGAGGCCTCTATTTAGGCGCTATTTTCTTCTGCGCCACATGTCGCGTGCACCAATTTGCGGTGGACAGATGTTTGGCGAAAAACTCCGCCAGGACCGTAATGCGCGCAGGCCTTGGCCCGCCCGGCGGCGTGACGATGTAAAGCCCGCCGGAGGGGATGGTCCAATCCGTCAGCACGGCTTCCAATTTGCCCTCGGCGATGGCGTCCGCGACAAAAAACTCCGGCAAGAGCGCAAGGCCTACGCCCGCCAGCAATGCCGGCATCACCGCATCGCCGTTATTGGTGCGCAAAGGGCCTGAGGGCCGCACGGCAGCCTCTTCGCCTTTGGCATTCACAAAACGCCAGACGTCGGCGGTGGTTTGGTAGGCGTAACCAAAACAGCTGTGTTCGCTGAGGTGCAGTGGATGTGTGGGCCGCCCGTGTTTTGCGAAGTACGCGGGCGCGCCCACAATCATACGGGTGATGGGGCATAAGCGGCGCGCCACCAGCGATGAGTCCGCCATGATGGCGATGCGCAGCGCCATGTCGAAACCGTCGCCGATGATATCGATGGCGGCGTCGCTCAAATGCAGGTCGACGGAGACTTCCGGATAGGCGGCGAGGAATTCTGGCAGCAAAGGTGCCACCCAGCGCAAACCGAAGGACATCGGTACGGCGAGGCGGATCAGCCCGCGTGGGGTTGTGGACTGGGCCAGCGCTTCGGTCTCGGCGGCCTCGCCGTCGGCCAAGAGGCGGGCGGCCCGCTCGGCCAGGATGCGCCCGGCGTCGGTGAGCGCCAGACGCCGCGAGGTGCGGTTGAATAACCGGGTGCCGAGCTTGGCCTCCAGCCGGCTGACGGCCTTGGACACCGTAGGCTTGGAGAGCTGCAATTCGGCCGCCGCCCCAGCAAAGGAGCGCATCTCCACCACTTTGGCAAAAATGGCCAGCGCTTCGAAGTCGGGCAGCTTTGACATCAAAATATGGAAACAATGAGTTTCATTAGTTTCTATTTATGACCCATTCGGGGAGGCCTATCAAGGACGGGTCAAACCAACCCAACTCAGGAGGCTCCTATGACCAAAATCCTTAAAGGCAAAGTCGCTCTCGTCACCGGCGGATCGCGCGGTATCGGCGCAGCCACGGC
>CAITZE010000193.1 GCA_903896775.1 uncultured bacterium | reverse complement strand
TTGGCTGGCCCTATGAGACGGAAGACAAATCAAAGCGGCGTAAACGCGCAAAATCATAAGTAAAGTTTCCCCCCGGCTATCTTGATCATCAGGAGAGACAGACATGAAGCTCAAAGACAAAGTTGCCGTCATTACCGGTGCGGCCAGCGGCATCGGCAAGGAAATCGCCCGCACCTTCGCCGCCGAAGGCGCCAAAGTGGTGATCGCCGACCTCAACCAAGCGGCGGCTGAGGCGACAGCCAAGGAACTTGGCGGTGACGGCAAAGCGCTTGGCGTAAGCATGGATGTCACCAACGAAGATCAAGTCGAAGCCGGTATGGCGAAAGTGATCAGCACCTTTGGACGGATCGACATTTTGGTGAGCAACGCCGGCATTCAAACTGTCGATCCCATCGTCGATTTCCCGTTCGCTAAATGGAAACAGCTTCTGTCGATCCATCTCGACGGTGCATTTCTGACCACACGCGCAGCTCTGAAGCAGATGTACAAACAGGGCGACGGCGGCAGCGTGATCTACATGGGTTCGGTTCATTCAAAGGAAGCCTCGCCGTTGAAGGCCCCTTATGTAACGGCGAAACATGGTCTGATCGGCCTCGCCAAAGTTGTCGCTAAAGAAGGCGCCGCTCATAAGGTTCGCGCGAATGTCATCTGTCCGGGGTTTGTCCGCACGCCCCTGGTCGAAAAACAGATTCCCGAGCAAGCCAAAGAACTCGGCATTTCCGAAGACGATGTCGTCAAAAAAGTGATGTTGAAGGATACCGTGGACGGCGAATTCACCACGGTCGAAGACGTTGCCGCGGCGGCATTATTCTTCGCATCGTTTGAATCCAATGCGTTGACAGGCCAATCGCTCGTCGTCAGCCACGGCTGGTTCATGCAGTAGGAGAGGTGCAGCGCGTCGCGCGGCCCTCATACCTTTTCAAGATCGATCTTGATCTTCAATTCGCCGGCCAGCGCTTGAATGAGCTGCCAGGCGACGCGGCCGGAGCGTGCGCCGCGTGTCACGGCCCATTCAATGGCGCGGGCGCGTAAATCTTCGGCTTTGATCGGCAGCTTGAAAGCGCCGGCATAGGCCGAGACGATGTCGAAATAGGTATCCTGATCGAGGTTGTGAAAACCCAGCCACAAACCGAAACGGTCTGACAGTGAGACTTTTTCTTCGATGGCTTCGCTATCGTGGATGGCGGTGGCGCGTTCGTTCTCGATCATGCTGCGCGCGAGCATGTGGCGGCGGTTGGATGTGGCGTAAAACACCACATTGGCCGGGCGCCCTTCGAGACCGCCGTCCAGCACCGACTTCAAGGCTTTATAGCTTTGGTCTTCTCCCTCGAACGACAGGTCGTCACAGAACAGAATGAAGCGGCGAGGAGCTGCCCGCAGGTGGGTTAAGAGGTGCGGCAGACTCTGGATGTCTTCGCGGTTGATTTCGACGAGAGCGATACGGCCTGTGCCTTTGCGCTTCTCGTTGACGGCCGCCTGGATCGCCTTGACCAGGGAGCTTTTCCCCGCTCCGCGTGCGCCCCAAAGCAGGGCATTATTGGCGGGGAACCCGTCGGCATGTTGCTGGGTGTTGGCGAGCAGCAGTTCGGCCTGGCGCTCGATGCCTTTGAGCAATCGCAGCGGCACACGGCTGACGGTCTTGACGGGGGTGAGGGAGTCGGCCTCCGCATGCCAGATAAACGCGTCCGCCGCCGACAGGTCTATACCATCGGTAGGAGCCGGGGCCTGGCGCTCCAAAGCCGTCGCGATCCGCTTTAAAAGCGGGGCGAGGGGATGGGCTCGGACCGAGGTGGGTGCGCGGCGCT
>CAITZE010000192.1 GCA_903896775.1 uncultured bacterium | reverse complement strand
GGAGCGCTCGATGGAACACCATCATACCCATCTCCGCCGTCCCAAGACATTGTCGGGATCGTCGTAGGGACCAACGTATTCATCGAGGCGGGTGCGGTCGGCTGCGCCGACCATCGCCGTCAGTTTTTCGCGCTTATCGGTGACGGCGGACAGCACGCTCTTGCGGGCCATGACGACGGGATCTGGCGTGAAATCAGCCGCATTCGGATCTTTGAAGTCTGGTCCAAACAGATCCTTATAGAGCGCTACCGGAGAAGGCTGCCCCGCATTCAGAGCGGTGGCGCTGCGGTTACTGAAGCTGGTTTGGGAACCGTCGCAGGAAACTTCGATCGAGCGGAAACGGGTGCGCGTACCGATGCTGTCGGCGATAATTTGGTCAATACTGGGTAGTGACGGTGTCGATACACCGCCCTGAAGCACGCCCTGCGGCCCGGCGGAATGGGCTCCTGCGGGGTGAGCGTCCAGGAAAACTTTCAATCCGCTAAAGATGTTGATCTTGTCTCTCATGGGCATGAGAGACTTCAACTGAACGCCGAACTCATAGCCAGTGCCGACTGTCTTTGGCTCCCAGTAACCAGGGGCATATCCCAAGCCCTGGAACCACGACACGAAAGTTTTGGGAAGCGGGGCACCGTCGGCGAGAGCGTCGCCATTGCTGTCGAGGAAACAGTCCAGAAGGGGAAGGCCCACCGTGATGGCGGTTCCACCAAGCATTCCACGAAGCACAGTTCTGCGGTCTAAAACGAATGGCATTTTTTGGCCTCCCAATAGGCTCTATGTCTGGATGATACGTTCAGCTCTCCGGGTACCTCGCAACGCTGACCGCCCTCCCTATGGGTGGCCGAGTAAACACTAATTCTAGCGGAAAAATGGGTTTTCGGCCAGCGCCATATGACCGTTTGGCGACACTCCAACTGTTATTTACGGCTGGGGACTGGCTTCTGATTTCACCCGATCCCAAAAGATCCAAGTGTCGTCAATCTGCGCACTATTTTTATAAAGCTGTTTCAGGCCCAACTCATCGATCTTCTTATCATCTTCGTCGGTCTCCAAAGTATCGAAGGTGCCCGCCTTGATCAGTTGATCCACGTCGGCGTGCGAAAGGATGTGCAGGCGTTGGGCCTGCTCGGCCGGTAAAGTCATCTTATGTGAGTCTGCATGCTCGCTACCTGGATATGGCGAATGGCGGGTGATGAAATAGGCAAATTCATTGCCGAGCAGTGTTTTATCCAATGGCGTTACTTCGCTGATCTTTGCCGCCAGCTTTTCCTGATCGGCCCACTGCATGTCGTCGCGGTTCTCGAGGATATTTCTTCCGAGATCCAAAACCACGAGCGCGCAGATCAGTGTCACGGGCCAAAAAGGCCGCGCGGGCATATCGAGTTTTAAACTGACGGCATAAAGTCCCGCGCACGATAGAATCGCTAAGAAAGGGGCCGTTAACAGATAGTACCAAGGGAAGTTTGGATGTGCGGTCGAGATATGGATGATCTCAGCGATGGAAATCCAAGCGCACAGATAAAACTCGGCACGCTGCGCGCGCTCCCAACTGCTGCGCTTATAAATGAAGCGCAATCCGACAAATCCCAGCACGGCCAGTAGCAAAGCCTGCAAACAATCGAGCCACGCAAACATCACGTCGATGTCGTGCGGAAGTGCGCCGTCCCACGCTTTTTCGCGATAGAAAAAATGGTAGTTGAAGACGTTGAACAACGTCTCACTCGGGCCGTGTGCAAAAAGCCACATGAATGGCAAACTGGGAATAAGCGCAGAACCCGCATAAACAAAGGCTTTCAGCCACCGATTTCCTTGCCGATTATACGCGATCATCCAAACGAGTAAGACGGGTCCGACAGGTGCTGTGAGAAGCGATGCATTGGCAGCCGCACACGCCATGAAGCCAGCGCCAGCGGGCAACAATAAATTACCGCTGCCGACTGCCGATGTTGCCAGGCAAAAAGCTGCGACAATCGAGAAAAGGCAGAACGCGTAGGCTTGCCCAAGCGTACCGCATTCAAACACCGCGATGTTGAGTCCAACAAGAAAAAGCGCGGAGATGGCGGATGGCAGTCGCCACTTGAGAACCGGAAATCGGCGCAGCAGAAAGTTGGCTGTCAGCAGTACGGATAACGCCACCATCACCGCGGAGACTGCATGGGCTGTGCGCCATGTGTCACCGAACACATACATCCACATCGCGTTCCAGTACGCGTTCAACGGCGTCTGCGGGAAAAAATAATCAAGGTACGGACGCTTGCCGTTCAGAATCAATTGCGCCGAGAGCAAATGAAAACCTTCATCCCAGGCGAAGGCCAAGGTCTGCGCGTAAGTCATCAGCGCTGCGGTCAGAGCTAAAATTAAAAGGCCGATGACGAGACGCGGGCGCTCAACCAAGTAAGCCTGGACGGATGAAATGCGACTCAAGTGACGGGTCCTCGTGGCGGTGGTTGGCGAGAATAGGGCCATACCCCATGGAAACTGCCAAATCCTAGTTATTTAGAGGTGTCCAATGTGGATATTGCAGTGCAACATAAAAGGCGCTAGCGTTTAGGTTCGTCGCTCGCAGCTATCAATCGCAAGGGGAGGGAAACAGAGGCGGGCTTTTAGTCTATCTGCGCGTAACCCAAAGGGGATTTGCAATGAGAGACGAGTGCACCACACAGTTTTCCCATGTTAAGCCAACGGATACCGAGTTTACGGATGGAGGTCTTCGCGGCTTCTTCCAATATCGAGATCTCGGCATTGCCGCCGCTACCAACGGCAAAGTCATAGCGCACCTGGTCAGAGCCAAGCTACCGCCCACTAACGGCACCGGCTGGCACCGCCATGTGGCCGATTTTCAGATCGTGATCATGACTAAAGGCTGGGCCAAGTTCATGTATGGGGACAAGGTCACATTGGTTGAGGCCGGTGATTGTGTCCACCAGAGTCCGGGCATCACGCATTACCTTTTCGATTACTCACCGGACATGGAATATTTGGAAATCGTCGGTCCGGCGAATTTCGGCACGGTCGATGCCGAGGCGCCTTGCGATGTGCCGTCGGTGGCGCCCTGGAAATAAAGCTCTGCCGCTTGCGTCGCCTCCCACCCTGAGTGAAACTGCCCGTCAACGAAAACGGGGAGGCGGTTCAGATGAAACTATTTATCCTGCGCTCAGCAGTCGCGGTGATTGCAATGGCGTCTTTGTATCAAAGCGCAAACGCTGCGGAGTCCTCAGCAAAGCAGGAACTGGCACCCACAGGTAAACTGCGTGTAGGCATCGCCGTCGCGCCGACGCCGTCGGCAATCTATGTCATCAAAAGCCCGGACGGCGGTTATCGTGGTGTCTCCATCGATCTCGGCAAACTGCTTGCCGAGAAGTTGAAGGTTCCCGTGGAATATGTGGCCTACAACGCTAGCGGCGAAATCACTGCTGCCGCCGACAAAAACGCTTGGGATGTGACTTTCATGCCGGTGGATGACGAACGCAAGAAGTTGGTCGATTTCGGCAATGCCTTTCACATCCTAAAGAGTACATATCTCGTTGCGCCGGGTTCGGCGATCAAGACTATCGACGATGCAAATCGGGAAGGCGTGCGCATCGCCGGCATTCCGGGCACGACGACCTACCGCGCTTCTGTCGCCACTGCGACCAAGGCGACTCATATCGATGTAAAGTCCGTCGATGAAGCTGCAGATTTGATGAAGGCCGGCAAGATCGACGCCATCGGTTTGGGTCGTGAGACCATCGGCGGCTTGGCGGCGTTATTGCCTGGGTCGCGCGTTTTGGATGGCGCTTTCTGGAATTCCACGACGGCTATCGCGGTGCCCAAGGGGCACGATGCCGCGCGCGCCTATGTCACAACTTTTATCGAGGAAGTGAAAGCCTCGGGTGTTGTGCGTAAATCCTTCGATGATATCGGGCTCAAATCGTCCGAAGTCGCGCCGGCCGGGATGAAGCCGTAAAACTCCGATTTTATTTGACCGGAACCAACAAGTCGAACTGCACCATTTTTTGAATGAGCGCTTGTTCAATTTGAACGCCGTGCTCTTCGGCAATGGTCTCGATGACATCGGCGGTAGGGCGGCCATCGAAATAGGGGAGAACGTCCATCACCGCGCTGGGCACGTCGATGGGATCGTACTCGCTGTAAGTTTTAAGGCGCATGGTGCCGGGCTGCATGTGAATCAACTCAAACGAGCCGACTCGCAGCTTCGCCGGAAGTTCGTCTGAGGTCATCGTCCGGAAGGCTTTTGTGGTCAGCTGCGCGCGCGCGCGTGCTTCGGGTCCACATATTTCGAGGACCTCGTTCCACGACAGCCGGTCAACAAGTTCGGCGCATCGGATATAGAACTCGCGCTCGCGACCGTGCCATTCGCCCCAGGACTCGGCATAGAACTCCGCGTTCACCCGATCATCAAGAGCCTCGGAGGTCAGTGTCGCTGCATCGGCCTTCCAGGCTGGGCTGTCGACGGCGTTGCGTAGAAGTTCATCGCTGACCTGTAATTCCGTAAGGCACCAGCGCGCTAAATTGATCTCGATGTTATGCAGAAGCCCTTGCAAGCCGTCGCGCCAGAAGGCGTAGCCGGCGCTGCCTTTGACATGTTTGCAGAACCAGGTCGCGCACGTTGACTCGCGGTGCCGCCAAATACCGCAGCGCCCGCCGTCTTCGATATAATGCGGACAGCGCAGCGTCTTAGACTTACCGAAGGAATTTTTGCTCTGGTCGTAGAGCAGGGCGTAAGCAGGGGGTTGCATCAAGCCTAGCGGCGTTATGCCGAGGCCATTGGTGATGCGCTTTTCGACGGAGGCGCGTCCTTCAGCGGAGGACGTGTCCTGGTCGGACAGAGCGCGTCCGACCAGGAAATTGTACATCGTAGGCAGGTAAGTGCAGCACTTGACGACGGCATCGAAGTAATACCGTTTAGCGTCCGGCGCAGCGCCCGG
>CAITZE010000191.1 GCA_903896775.1 uncultured bacterium | reverse complement strand
GCACCGAGCTGTTCATCGTCGAAGGCGATTCCGCCGGCGGCTCGGCCAAACAGGCCCGTAGCCGCGAGACCCAAGCCGTACTGCCCTTGCGCGGCAAGATCCTCAATGTGGCTTCAGCCACCGATGACAAGATGCGCGCCAATCAGGAAATTCAGGATTTGATCGAAGCGCTGGGTTGCGGCATTCGCGAGCGCTACGACGAGAGCAAACTGCGCTATGAGAAAATCATCATCATGACCGACGCCGACGTCGACGGCGCTCACATCGCCAGTCTCTTGATGACGTTCTTCTATCGCGAGATGCCCGAGCTGATCGACAACGGTCACCTCTATCTCGCCCTGCCGCCGCTCTATCGCTTAACCCAGCGCGGCACGACGATTTACGCCATGGACGATGCCGATAAAGACCGGCTAATGGCGACAGCTTTTGATGCGCGCGGCAAAGTCGAAGTCAGCCGCTTCAAAGGTCTTGGCGAAATGCCGCCGGGCCAGCTCAAAGAAACCACCATGGATCCGGGACGGCGGACCTTGCTCAAGGTTCTACTGGCAGGTCCCGAGGAGAAGAGCGCGCAGCGCGCGACCGCAAAGCTGGTGGAGCAGCTTATGGGCCGTAAACCGGAAGAACGCTTCAAGTTCATCCAGGAAAACGCGCAGTTCGCTGCGGCTTTGGATATTTAAGGCGTCGATATTTAAGCGGATGCCTCTTTACCGCCGGAGAGAGGTTGTGCCAACCTTCTCTCCTAACAGGAACGGGGGTTTTCATGGATCGCTTCATCCGCGGCCTTTGCATGGCGATGCTCACCCTCGCGGCATCGCCCGCTTTCGCGCAGAGCGAAGAAAAAGTCGAAATTAACATCGTCAATGATCGTAGCGAGCCGATCGTGATGCTGTTCGAATATGCGTTCCGCGATTACACCTGGAAACTGATGGAACACACCATCGATGCGCAGGATGAAATCACTTACCGCTTTCCGGCCAATATTCCCGGCTGCGAGCGCTTGCGCGATTGGCACATCACCGACGGCCTCCTGACGATTTCCAATGCCAAAGGCGCGCTCTGTAAAAAACGCATTAGCCTGTGCGACAAGTACATGACGCGTATGGACGTCGGTAACGCGACTTGCGACTGGAGCGTCGCGCGTTAAGCGGCCGGCGGATTTATGAAGGCCATCGGTCGATAGCTGAAATAGACGCGCTCTACATCGCTGGGCGCACGGCGCAGCAAAAATTTGTGCGCATCCTCGACACCTTCATAGCCTTGATCCAAGCGCGTCCAAAGATCGTGTGCCAGCGGCATCAGCCCGGGGATCGTCATGGCATAGAATGTCACGATCCAGGTTGTTAGACCTTTGGCCACGGCCAGACTCACGGCCGTATCGCGCTTGAGCAGCGCGGCCTGGAACTTTTCCAACTCAATCGCATAGTCCCTAAGGGTTACTTGCGCGGCCGCATCGAGCGGCGCTTCGCCCGAGAGATAAGCATCGGGAAAGGGCAATTCGACTTGGCGCGACGTATCAAGCGTCTTTTTCGCAAACAGCGCGGCCGCGACAAATCCAGACAGTTCGGTGCGAAAAGCACCATGCACCGCTTCGATATGCGCCCTCACCTGCTCCTCAGGCGATTTCTCGTCCACACGTGCGACGACCATATCGACCAATTGCATGATCAGGGATTTTCTTTTCGCCGCCAAAGCCGCTCTCCCTATTTATCACTCACGATATCCGCGAGATTTAATTCGTCACCCGGCAACGGCGCGAAATAGTTTTCAACGTCAGCCGCGGAAACGTTAGCGAGTGTCGCAGGCCGCCATTTCGGTGCGCTGTCCTTGTCCACCAGCAGCGCCCGCACGCCTTCGTAAAAATCATGCCCATGCGCGATGCGGCTGGCCAAGCGCCATTCCAGGCGCATGCAATCGTCAAATGACAAGGTAGCGCCCGCGCGAATTTGCCGGAAGGTGATCTGCAAAGCCAGCGGTGAATATTTTTGCAGAGCGACAAGCTGCGCCTTGGCCCACTCGCTGTCGTCACTTTTTAGGGAGTCGCAGATAGCTTCAACCGACGTTTGGCTGAAATGCACGTCGATGGCCGCCTGTTGTGCAAAAATGGGCGCGTTCACAAGGGGTTCTGCAAAGGAAGCCACTACGCCACTCACATCCTCAGCCGCTACCTCCGCGAGGGCCGCTTCCAGGGCTTCAAGCCGTTCATGCAGCACAAGAGCCTGCGCAATTCCTAAAGCGACACAATCCATGCCCCTCAAGCGGCTGCCGGTGAGTCCCAAGTACATACCCATCGCACCCGGCAAACGCGGCAGAAAGTAGCTCGCACCAACATCGGGAAATAACCCGATGAGCGTTTCCGGCATCGCGAACATGGTGCGCTCGGTGACAACACGGTGCGAGCCATGAACAGATACGCCGACACCGCCACCCATGACAAAACCGTCCATAAGGGCAATGTAAGGCTTGGCAAAATATTTGATGGCGGCGTTGCAGCGATATTCCGTGCGCCAGAACGCGCGCGCCAGAGATCCGCCGACTTTATGGTCTTCATACAGCCGCACGACGTCGCCGCCGGCGCAAAAAGCTTTCTCGCCTGCGCCAGCGATTACCACAGCGTTGATATCCGGATCGGCGTTCCACGCTTGCAGCTGCAGCAATAGTGCCTCGCACATGCCGAGCGTCAACGTGTTCAAGGCCTTGGGACGGTTCAACACAATGCGGCCGAGGCCGCCGCGCCGGCTGAAGTGAATTTCATCGGACTGAGGCGCGTTCATGCGTGGCCTGGGCAAGGAAAAGGCGCTCCATCACTGGCGGAGCGCCTTGCGCTTGTCAATCGCGGCAGATTTAGGAGCTAGTGTGCCCCGGCCGCGCTACCTGCGGCTTTTTTCAAAAACGCCACCGAAACCGCGCCTAGGGCCAACATCATCCCGAGCAACGCGAAGGTATCAGCAAAGCCCATGAGATTGGCTTGTGCACGAATAACATGGCCAATCGCAATGACGGCTTGCTGTCCCGCGACAACCGCATCAGCGCCCTGACTGAGGAACGCCTGCTTGAGTTCGGCAATACGGGCCAGGGTAGCGGGATCAGACATCGACACATGGCTGTTGATGATGTTCGAGTGAAACTGTTCGCGCTTACTGAAGAACGTGACCAGCATCGCCGTACCGAAGGCGCCGCCCAGATTGCGCATCATATTGAACAGGCCTGACGCCGAACCGGCATTGGCGCGTTCCATACCAGCCATCGCCAGAGCCGACAGCGGCGTCAGCACCAGCGACATACCGATGGCGCGGGTGATGTTGGGGATCAACAACTGATCGGCGGCATAGTCTTGCGACAGGCCAATGTTCATGAAGCAGCTGGCCGCGAAAAGACTTAAGCCCAGGCCGACCAGAACGCGGTTATCGAAATTCTTCATCAACAAGGGCACGAAGGGAATGATCACCAACTGCGGCAGGCCAGTCCACATCATGACCGTACCGATCTGCTGAGCATTGTAACCCTGCGCCTGGCCGAGATATTGCGCGAGCAAATAGCCTGAACCGTAAAGCCCAAAACCCAAGAAGAAATTGCTGAAAGTGCCGAAGCCAAAATTGCGGCGCTTTAGCAGACGTAAATTGACCACAGGGGCAGCCGTCGTCAGCTCGATCCAGACGAACAATGTAAGCGCAATGGCCGCAACAATGCTAAGACGTACAATCAAGGGCGAGCCAAACCAATCGTCTTGATTGCCTTCCTCGAGAACGGTCTGCAACGCACCAAGGCCAATCGCGAGCGTCGCGATGCCCGACCAGTCGCCGGTTTTGAGCAACCCAAGGCGCATCGGTTCAGGCTTTAAGGTCCAGAGCAAAGCGGACAGCATCACCGAGCCAGGCACCAAGTTCATATAAAATATGTACTGCCAGCCGAAATTATCATTCAGGTAGCCGCCGATGGTAGGGCCGATGGCCGGCGCGAACGTCGCGCCAAGCGCAAAGGCGGCCATGCCGATGGGTTGCTTGGACGGCGGCAGCGACATCACGATGATCGTGAAAGCGAGCGGGATCATCACGCCGCCGGCAATGCCTTGCAGCGCGCGGAAAGCCACCATTTCGCCGAGGTTATGGGCGAAGGCGCACAAAACCGAGAACATCATGAAAAAAATCACATTGGCGATGAAATAGCGCCGCAGAGAGAACACCTGGCTTAAAAACGCTGCCAGCGGAATGATGATAATTTCGCCGATCAAGTACGATGTCGAAATCCACGCGCCATTGGCGCCGCCTGTGCCGATGCCGCCCTCGATGTGGAGCAAGGCGGAATTGGTCACCTGAATGTTCAAGACTGCGACAAAGGCGCCGAGAGTCGCACCGAACACACCCACCCAGGTCTTGAAGGAAACCGGTTCCTCTTGAGACATTTGCGGCGTGGACATGACCAATTCCCCTTTTCAGAGACGCTTATTCAGAAGCTTAACGTGACGCGACAGCGGCGGCAGTCTGTTCGCTGGGCGCAGTCGGCTTGGTGTTGATGATCGATTCAACCGACATGCCGGGACGCAGGCGACCCCCAAGAGCCGTGTTGGGGTCCAGCGCGATCTTCACCGGTATGCGTTGCACGATCTTGGTGAAGTTGCCGGTGGCGTTGTCGGGCGGCAGCAGCGCAAACTCCTGACCGCTGGCAGGCGCTAAGCTGTCGACGTGGCCCGCGATCTTCACACCGGGGAATGTATCAACTTCCACTTCCACCGACTGGCCGGGATGCACGTCGGTCAGTTGCGTTTCCTTGTAATTCGCGTTGATATAAACCGCCTGCAGGGGAACAATCTGCATGAGCTGCGTGCCGGCCTGCACATAAGAGCCTACGCGCAAGGCGCGCGCACCGACGGTGCCATCGACAGCCGCAACAATCGTCGCATAGCTGATATTGAGTTCCGCCTGTTGCTCGAGTGCCGCGTCATGCAGCACTTCGGCCTCGGCTTTGCTCAGTTGCGCGTGCAGCACATCGGTCTGTTTCAAAGCGCCCGCCAAGACGGCGAGATCGCGTTGAACCGAGGCGTTGGCCTGGCTGATGGCCGATTGCGCTTGTTGAACCTTCTGCACGGTACCGAAGCCGGTTTTCACCAGATCGGCGTAACGCTCATGATCCTGCTGCGCGAAAAGTTGGTTGGCTTGATCTGAGCTGATGTTCGAGCGCGCAACGGCAATCACTTGCTGCTGCTGTTCGATCTGCGCTTTCAGATTGCCGACGTCGGCGGCCGCGGCAGCGACATTGGCTTTAGCCTGCGACAGCGCGGTTTGAAAATCGCTGTCGTCGATGCGGGCCAGAACGTCGCCGGCCTTCACAGCTTGATTGTCGCTCACCAGAACATCTTTGACGTAGCCGGAGACTTTCGGCGCAACAGGCGTCGAGTCAGCGGCGATATAAGCGTCGTCGGTGGAGACTTCAAAGCGGCCAGCCGTCCAATACTCCCAACCGAAGCCGACGGCACCGATCAAGGCGGTAGAGGCCAAAAGCCCGATCAACACGCGGCGCGAACGCCGGGGTTTGTCTTCAGTTGAAAGTTCGGAAGTTTGAACGGGCGAGATTTGCTTCAGGGCTACCATGGTCCACCTATTTTCTTGCAAAGGCGGTGAGTGGGATTGACTGCCGCACTCTTGCCGCCGTATAGAAACTGTATAGTTCCTTTATTATAATGGAACCATACGGTTTCTTTTCAAGGCAGCTATGAGGTCCACGCATGGATAAACCAGGCACGGATAGGTTAGCCGATCCCACTTGCGAGGCTCGGAAACGGGGCCGGCCGCCCCGTGGGACCGAAGAATTACGCCGCCAGGAGATGCTCAAGGCTGCGGAAACTCTCTTTTTGGAACAAGGCTTTGAGGCCACCAGCATGGAGGCCGTCGCCAAACTGGCCGGCATTTCCAAAAAGACGATCTACGCCTTTGTGGAAACCAAAGAAGCCCTGTTTGAAGCGGTCATGAAGGTCCACACGGATGCCAGCGATCGCCCCATGCCCGATAACGACGTGCGCGACATCGATGCCGCCGAACAGGCTCTTGCCGCCTATTTGGACCGCTTAGCGCATTTCATTCTGGGCCCTTTTGCCGTCGGGTTGTTCCGCCTCAGCATTGCCGAAGCGTATCGTTTTCCGCACGTCGCACAAGCCTTTTACCGCGAGGGCGCGATGCGCAGCGTCCACCATCTTGAGGCCTGGCTGGCATTGTTAAACGAAAAGGGCCTCTTAGAACTGGAGAGCCCGTATGAGGGTGCTGTGATGCTCACCAGCGTCGCGATTCTTGAGCCACTGCGTGCGGCAGCCCTGGGTGTCGCTCCCTTACCCACCG
>CAITZE010000190.1 GCA_903896775.1 uncultured bacterium | reverse complement strand
TGCCGGCGGTGGCGCGGCGGAACGTGAGGCAGCGCAGATCGCCGTCTTGGGTGACGAAGATGTTGCGGTAAAGCGACTTCTCGGAATGGATGGTTTTAAGTTCGGCTGCGGCCGGGCGCGGCAAGATTGCCGTCGCCAGCGCCGACACAATGCCGACAACGCTTAACGCTAGATTCTTTTTCATGAGGCTCTCCGCCTTGAAATCAGAAACGCCGCAACGGCCATCAGCATCGTCGTGCCCATCAGCAGCAAGAGAATTTGGTTCACTTCAAAAATCAGCACAAAGTAAAACGAGGTGAGCAATGTGCCGGCCGCGCTAAACGCGGTCGAGAAAAAGTACTGCAAACCTGCGTAAAAACCCGCCGATTTTGGGTCTTCCACCAATAGCCGCACGGCGTAAGGCGCCACCGTGCCGCAGACCATTGCCGGCAGAAAAAACAGAATGATGCTTGCCATCAACGCGCCGCCGCGCGGGTCTTGGGTGTAGTCGAAGATGCTGTCGAGGACCGGTGCTTGAAAGGCGAGGATCGGCAGCACCAAAAGGCCCGACAAGAAATGCAGGCCGCATAAAACGCGGATATCCGGCACCGACATGGAAAGCCGTCCGCCGATCAGATAACCGATGGACAGGGCCAGCATGAAGATTGTGATAATGGCGCCCCAGACGTAGATGCTGCTGCCGAAGGTCGGCGCCAGGATACGTCCGCTGAGCAGTTCCAAGGCCATCAGCATAAAGCCGGACCAGCAGCTGATCCCCAAAACCGCGAAGGTTCTCATAGCGCTCCTTTAAGCCCGTCCCCTATCGCCCATTTCAGTCGGGCGTGCGCAGCCTAGCTTGCTCCCGCTGCCGCCGCTACGGGCGGATTGACCGCTAGAAGCCTCTTGCGATAGGGCGCGGGATCGGTTCTATGACCGGCCCATGGCAGCCCCACTCCTCATTCTCCGTGACGTTCATTTGACCTTCGGCGGACCGACGCTGCTGGATGGGGCTGAGTTGTCCGTGTCCGAGGGCGAACGCCTGTGCCTCGTCGGGCGCAACGGGTCTGGCAAATCGACCCTGCTCAAGGTTGCTGCCGGCCTGATCCAACCCGACACTGGCGAGCGGGCGTTGAAGCAAGGCACGTCGGTGCGCTACCTGCCGCAGGAGCCGGATATGGCCGGCTTTGAGACCACGCTGGCCTATGTGGAAGCGGGCTTAGGCTCCCACGACGATCCGCATCGCGCGGTTTATCTCCTCAGCCAGTTTGGATTTGCGGGCGATGAAAACCCAGCGAAGTTGTCGGGCGGCGAAGCGCGCCGCTGCGCGCTGGCGCGTGCGCTGGCGCCGGAGCCGGATGTGCTTCTGATGGACGAGCCCACCAACCATCTCGATCTGCCCGCTATTGAATGGCTGGAACAAGAACTCAAGTCCTTGCGCTCGGCTATGGTGTTGATCAGCCACGACCGGCGCTTCCTCACCAATCTCACGCGCACCACGGCGTGGCTGGATCGCGGACAGATCCGCCGGCTCGACCGCGGCTTCGGTGAGTTCGAAGCGTGGCGCGACGAGGTGCTGGAGCAAGAGGAAATCGCCCGCCACAAACTCGACCGCAAAATCGCGCGCGAAGAAGACTGGGTGCGTTATGGTGTTTCTGGCCGGCGTAAACGCAATCAGAAGCGCCTCGGCGATCTGCATGCCATGCGCCAGGATCGCCGCGATTATCGCGGCGCCACCGGCAACGTGGTGATGGAAGCCGCCGAAGCCGAGAACGCCGCCAAGCTGGTGATCGAGGCCAAACATATCTCCAAGACGTATGGTGACCGCAAGATCGTCACCGATACCTCGATCCGAGTTGGGCGCGGCGATTGTATCGGCATCGTTGGGCCCAACGGCGCGGGCAAAACCACGCTACTGAATATGCTGACGGGCGCGCTAGCGCCTGACACCGGCACAGTGAAGCTGGGCGCGAATATCCAGATGGTCACGCTCGACCAGAAACGTGAATCGCTGCACCCGGAAGCAACGCTGAAAGAAGTGCTGACCCAAGGTCAAGGCGACATGGTCACGGTGGGCGACAACCGCAAACACGTGATCGGCTACATGAAAGACTTCTTGTTCATTCCAGAGCAAGCCAACACGCCGGTCGCGCGGCTTTCAGGCGGCGAGCGCGGGCGGCTGATGCTGGCGCGCGCTTTGGCGCGGCCTTCGAACTTGCTGGTGCTCGACGAACCCACCAACGATCTCGATCTTGAAACGCTCGATCTGTTGCAGGAAATGCTCGCCGATTATTCGGGCACGGTTTTGCTGGTTAGCCATGACCGCGACTTTCTGGACCGCGTCGTCACCTCAGTCATTGCCTTCGAGCAGGACGGCAAATGGATGACCTACGCTGGTGGTTATTCGGACATGGTGAAGCAACGCGGCCACGGCGTTAAAGCCCGCGTCGCCAACACCATGGATGGCGTGAAGTCGAGCAAGAAGAAGGGCGGCGATAAATCCGAAACCTCATCGCGCAAAGCTAAATTAGGCTTCAAGGAAAAACACGATCTGGAAACCTTGCCGGCAAAGCTCGACGCTTTGCGCACCGATGTGAAACGCCTGCAAGCCAAGCTCGATGATCCGGCGCTGTTCACACGCGATCCCGCTACATTCAAAAAGACGCTCGCTGAACTTGAGACCGCGCAAGCCGTTATCGCTGCCGGTGAAGAGCGCTGGCTGATGTTGGAAATGCTGCGCGAAGAGATCGAGAGCTAAGTCACGAGGCTCGCAGCGAGGTTCACGCCGAAGGCGAGGATCGCGGTGTTGAAGAAGAACGAGATGATGCCGTGGGCCAGCGCCAAGCGGCGGATCGACGACGAGGTGATGGCGACGTCCGAGACTTGCGCCGTCGCGCCAATCACAAAAGCGAAGTAGGCGAAGTCCCAATAATCGGGTGTCGGCGTATCGGGAAAGGTGAGCCCGTCGCATCCCCGGTAGAAGTCGTGGGCATAGGTGAAGGCAAACACCGTGTGCACGAAAACCCACGACAACAACACCGTGACCCCGGCAAGGCCCGTGGCAAAACCGATGTGCGGCGTATTCTTGGCCTGCGCCAAGTTAATGACGATAGCCGCCAGGGAAGCAATGGTGGCGGTCAGCGAAATCAGCAGCACCGTAAGGCGGGTTTCGCCCACGGCCTCGGCGCGGACTTGCATGGTGCGCACGGTCGAGCGCGCGGCCACCACAATATCGATGCCCACATAGACCAGCACCCCGGCGCACCAGCCCACCAAGGCGGCGGACAGTTCGTGCACAAATTGGCTGGCGATCAGGCCTACAACCACCGCCACGGCGGCGCCGCTGAAAAGACCCGGACGGAGTTGCATGTGCGCCAGCATGGGGGTCGTCCGATTCTAAAGTATTGGAAAAGCTGACTTTATTAGGGGTTTTAGCCTGCCACAATCGCTTTCAGCGGCTCAAACCCTGACATTACAACCACTTGAGGCTAGCCTTCCAGCATATCGAGGGCTTGGCCGTTGCACCGCACAAGGTATATGAGTAGCCGGATAATCGCCCGGGATTAATCTGTAGGAACGGACGTGATGAAGGTCTTACTCGCGCAGCCGCGCGGCTTTTGTGCCGGTGTGGTCCGCGCTGTCGAAATCGTTGAGCTGGCCCTGAAGAAATATGGGCCGCCGGTCTACGTCCGTCACGAGATCGTTCACAACAAACGCGTGGTCGAAGACCTGCGCGCCAAGGGTGCGGTGTTCGTCGACGAAGTCGATGACATTCCGGCCGGTGCTATCACTGTATTTTCCGCTCATGGCGTCTCGCGCAAAGTGGTCGGCGATGCCGACAGCCGCGGCCTGGAAGTGCTCGATGCCACCTGCCCGCTGGTCGCGCGCGTGCACACCGAAGGTCAGCGTTATGCCGCCGAAGGTTTTGAGGTCGTCCTGATTGGTCACGCCGGTCACGCGGAAGTCGAAGGTACGCTGGGCCAGATCGACGGCACCGTGCATCTGGTGGGTTCCGTCGCCGATGTCGAAACCCTGGCCGTCAAGGATCCCAGCAAGCTCGCGTATGTCACCCAGACCACATTGTCGGTGGACGACACGCGCGGGATCATCAACTCGCTCAAAGAACGCTTCCCGGAAATTCACGGCCCCGATGTGAAGGACATCTGCTACGCCACGCAGAACCGCCAGCACGCCATGCGCGAGTTGGCCGAGAAGTCCGATGTCATCCTAGTGCTGGGCGCCAAGAATAGCTCCAACTCCAATCGTCTGCGCGATTTGGGCGCGGATATGGGCATTCCGTCTTATCTGATCGACGATGCCGACGGGCTTGAGCCTGAATGGATCGCCGGTAAGAAGGTCGTCGGCATCACCGCCGGCGCCTCGGCGCCCGAAGCCCTCGTGGACGAACTTATCGCAAAACTGCGCACGCTGGCTGATATCCAGGTGGAGATGCTGGATGGCGTGACCGAGAACATCCACTTCAAGCTGCCCCGGCAGTTGAAGGATTTTGCTGCAGCCGCTGCTCAGTAACGCGGCACAATAAGTAACGCGACGAAGAACAAGAAAAGAAAGGTCCAACCCCGTGGCCGTACCCATCATCCAACAGATCCGCGTTGGCGCTTATATCGTAAAGCAGAAGCTGCTCGGCAACACGCGCTATCCGCTCGTGTTGATGCTCGAGCCCCTGTTCCGCTGCAACCTGGCTTGCAACGGTTGCGGCAAGATCGATTATCCCGACAGCATTCTCAACAAGCGCTTGTCGCCTGAAGAATGCTTCGAAGCGGTGGACGATTGCGGCGCGCCAGTTGTTTCGATCCCCGGCGGCGAACCGCTGTTGCACAAAGAGATCGTGA
>CAITZE010000189.1 GCA_903896775.1 uncultured bacterium | reverse complement strand
CGATCTGCCTCTGTGTCTTCCCTTTGATCTTCTCCGCACCCCCCTGGGTCGACCATTGGCCGGCGCCCCTTCCTCTTCTCCCTCGGGCCGGCGTTGTGCGACAGTGTCCGCACGTCCCAGTGCCGCCTCCGCTTCTCCTCTCTCCTGAGAAGAACGTTGCGGGCAGGCGCGAGCTGATACCACTTCATTAAAATTAAAGCGGGGCGACGACAAGAAAATCAAGTTTCCCTGCCCCGCTTGCTTTGTCCATTTGTCCAAAAGCCTAGGGAATGGACAAATGGACAGTGAAGAGTGGGACTAACTGAGCTCGTTAAGCGCCGACGATGCGTTCGATCCGCGCACCGCAAGCACCGAGTTTTTCTTCCAGGCGCTCGTAGCCGCGATCCAGGTGATAGATGCGGTTGACGACGGTTTCGCCTTCCGCCGCGAGGCCGCCCAGAATCAGGGACGACGATGCGCGCAGATCGGTCGCCATGACAGGCGCGCCAGACATCTTGGCCGGCCCGCGCACAATGGCCGATGCGCCGTGCACATTCACATCCACGCCGAAGCGGCGTAGTTCGGGCACATGCATGAAGCGGTTCTCGAAAATGGTTTCGGTGATCATGGACGCACCGCTGGCGGTGGCCATGAGCGCCATCCATTGGGCCTGTAAATCCGTGGGGAAACCTGGAAACGGCTCGGTGATGACGTCAATGCCGCGCAATCCGTTTTCGGCTGCGACAATCACGCCGTCGGCAGTGGGTTCAATCGAAACCCCGGCTTGGCGCAACGCGTTGAATACGGATTCCAGCAACTCGATCTGCGTGCCTTTCAGCACGATGCGCCCGCGCGTAATGGCAGCGGCCATCGCATAAGTGCCGGTCTCGATACGGTCAGGGATGACCGCGACCCGTGCGCCGTGCAGCGTCTTCTTGCCTCGCACATGCAAGGTGCCCGAGCCAATGCCGGTGACTTCGGCACCCATGGCATTGAGGCAATCCGCGAGGTTGGAGATTTCGGGCTCGCGCGCGGCGTTCTCGAGGATCGTATCGCCATCGGCCAGGGCTGCGGCCATCAGCAAGTTCTCGGTGCCGCCGACGGTGACTTTCGGGAAGGTGACCTTGGCGCCCTTCAGGCGTCCGCCGGCGACGGAGGCATAAACATAGCCTTCCTTCACGGTGATCTTCGCGCCCAGCATTTCCAAGGCCATGAGATGCAGATCGACACCGCGTGTGCCGATAGCGCAGCCGCCGGGCAGTGAGACTTTGGCTTCGCCCATACGGGCCAGCAGCGGACCCAGTACAAAGAAGCCCGCGCGCATACGCCGCACGAGGTCATAGGGCGCTGTGACATTGGTGATACGGTCGGCGGTCAGCGTCATGGAGCGGCCCGTCGGGCCCGCTTCGCTGGAGCCCGGCGCCAAGGCCGATTGATCGATGCGTGCGCCGTGTTGGCGGAGCAGGTTGCTCATGGTGGAGATGTCTACCAGCTCCGGCATGTTGATCAGCGTCAGCGGCTCGCCGGTCAGGATGCTCGCCGCCATAAGCGGCAGCGCTGCGTTCTTTGCGCCACCGATAACGATCTCGCCGGTGAGCGGCACGCCGCCCAAAATCCGTATGGCATCCACTGAGAGAATTCCTGCTTAAAACTGCTTAAAAGAAGACTAGAGGCGCGGCAGCGTGACGCCCATCTGGCCTTGATACTTGCCTTTGCGGTCGGCGTAAGAGGTTTCGCACACGCTGTCGGCCTTGAGGAAAATAAATTGCGCAGCACCTTCGTTGGCATAGATGCGCGCCGGCATCGGCGTGGTGTTGGAGAACTCCAGCGTCACGTGGCCTTCCCATTCGGGCTCCAGCGGTGTGACGTTCACAATGATGCCGCAGCGGGCATAGGTGGATTTGCCCAGGCAAATCACCAATACGTCGCGTGGGATCTTGAACCGCTCGACGGTGCGCGCGAGAGCGAAGCTGTTGGGCGGGATGACGCAGATATCGGTCTTACGGTCGACAAAGCCGCTTTCGGCGAAATTCTTGGGGTCCACCACGACGGAATCGAGATTGGTGAAAATCTTGAACTCGTCGGAGACGCGGGCGTCATAACCATAAGACGACACGCCGTACGAAATTACGCCGTCGCGGCGCTGGGCTTCGGTGAACGGCGAAATCATGCCGTGTTCCGTCGCCATTTTGCGGATCCAGGTATCGGGCATCACGGACATGGCCGCAGGTTCCTCACATAATGCTTATGCGAATTCTTGTAACGCGAGAGCCCGGCAGAGGCTACTCGGTTTTGCCGCCAGATTTCTCGGACTCAAGTACGGTTTCGCCGCCGTCAGCTCGCGCGCGCACCTGGGCTTTGCGCCGGCGCAGGTTGTCGCGCAAGGCATCGGCCAGGCGGGCCTGAGCCTCGGCCGAAGACAACTTCGGGCCTTTGGGTTTGGTGTGAAGTTTGGGGGGTGGGGTCTGGGAGGCGCTCATGGCCGGAGTTCTCCCACATTAGAGGTCCCGGTAAAAGGGCCGGGAAAAGGATGGGGAAAAGCGCGCAAAAGCGCCAAAAATCCCGTCCACGAAAGCCTGCCGCACCCCCGTTTACCCTTGTTGCGCCACTGGGAGTGATATGGCATGTTCCGCGCCTTCGCGAGGGGCCCAGGGCTATTGAGCTCCTCGACTGTGGCGCTGCCGTAGCTCAGTGGTAGAGCACCCCCTTGGTAAGGGGGAGGTCGAAAGTTCAATCCTTTTCGGCAGCACCATTTTTCCTTAGCAAGTGTCGCGAGACGGCCAGCACCAGCCAACGGTTTGGGCTAAACTGCGCCCCGCGTTCATTTATGGGGAGGAAACAATGATTCAAACACAATTACGGACATTCGCTGCGATCGCCGCCGTTG
>CAITZE010000188.1 GCA_903896775.1 uncultured bacterium | reverse complement strand
GGTCAGGGCGATCATCGCTGCATCTTGGGCATGGCGTCGATGATCATCACGATCTTTTTTGAGACCAAGCCGGTAGAGAAGAGCGGCGGTGAGTCGTCCCCGTGATACTTCGACTCGGTCAGTGAGGCCAGGTCGTTGTACGACGAGGTCTCGGGCAAGGCTGTTGATGTAACCGGTTTGAGTCAACAGTGAAGCTGGTATGGCGTCGGCGTCAACATGTTCGGTGAGAATTTTCCGTGCGGTTTCTTCGCCGCCCTCGACGAACTTACGCACCTCTTCATCGATCAGGCCGGCGGTAGCGTCGGAGACATTCTTGCTTTGAGTCACAGAATGGCCGAGGAAAACCTCGCCCTGGTTGTCGGTGTAACGCAACGGCCCCAGCTTCTCCGAGAAGCCATACTCGGTGACCATCTTGCGCGCGATGTCCGTGGCACGACGGATATCATCCGATGCACCGGTGGTCACGCGGTCCATGCCAAAGGTCATTTCTTCGGCGACACGCCCGCCGAACAAGCTGGCAAGCTGTGCCTTCAGTTCGATCTTGGACATGCTGTACTTGTCGCGTTCGGGCAAGAACATGGTGACGCCCAAAGCCCGGCCGCGCGGAATGATTGTGACCTTGTGTAAGGGCTCATGGCTTGGCACATGCAGCATCACCAAAGCGTGGCCGCCTTCGTGATAGGCCGTCAGTTTCTTTTCGTCTTCGGACATGACCATGGAGCGGCGCTCCGCACCCATCAGCACTTTGTCTTTAGCTTCTTCGAATTCCTGCATGCCGAGTACGCGCTTGGCTTTACGAGCCGCCAACAATGCGGCTTCGTTCACCAGGTTGGCGAGATCGGCGCCGGAGAACCCAGGCGTGCCACGCGCGATGACTTTCAAGTCGACATCGGTGCCCAGCGGAGTCTTCTTGCTGTGGACCTGCAGAATGCGTTCGCGGCCGACGATATCGGGATTCGGCACCACGACCTGACGATCGAAACGGCCTGGACGCAACAGCGCCGGGTCCAGCACGTCGGGACGGTTAGTGGCGGCGATCAGGATGACGCCTTCATTGGCTTCGAAGCCGTCCATTTCCACCAGCAACTGGTTCAAGGTCTGTTCGCGTTCATCGTTACCGCCGCCGAGGCCGGCGCCGCGATGGCGACCAACAGCGTCGATTTCGTCGATGAAGATAATGCAGGGCGCGTTCTTCTTGCCCTGCTCGAACATGTCGCGCACGCGGGACGCGCCCACGCCGACAAACATTTCCACGAAGTCGGAACCCGAGATGGTAAAGAACGGCACATTAGCTTCGCCGGCGATGGAGCGCGCCAGCAGCGTTTTACCGGTACCCGGCGGGCCCACCAGCAGCACGCCCTTGGGGATCTTGCCACCGAGGCGCTGGAACTTCTGCGGATCGCGCAGGAATTCGACGATTTCTTCAAGCTCTTGTTTGGCCTCTTCCACACCCGCGACATCGTCGAAGGTGACGCGGCCCTGCTTTTCCGTTAGCAGTTTGGCGCGGGACTTACCGAAGCCCATGGCTTTGCCGCCGCCGGACTGCATCTGACGCATGAAGAAAATCCACACGCCGATCAAGAGCAGCATCGGGAACCACGAAATAATCACGCCCCAGAACGACAGTTCGTTGTCGTTACGCGGGACGGCTTTGATGGTGACGTTATGTTCGCGCAGGTTCGGCACCAGGCCCGGATCTTCCGGCGCATAGGTGCGGAAATCACCGCCCGACTTGAAGGAGCCAGAGATGTTACTGCCTTGGATCGTTACGTCCTGAATTTCACTGCGTTCGACCGCGGCCATGAAGTCGGAGAAATAAATCTCGCGGCTTGAGCTGTGCGGGGTTGAACCCTGGAACAGGTTAAACAGGGCCACGACGCAGACCAAAATAATGGCCCACAGCATGAGATTGCGGCTGATATTCAAATCGGACCCCTACTCACAAAAGATCGAACAGGTTGTGGCTAGTTTGGAACAGTTGTTACCTAAATAGTGCGCCAAAGGCCTAACGCAAGCAAAGCGTTTACGGCGCAGCGAATTATGACCTTACTGAAGTGTCACAATTTGGCATCACCGCCTGCTAAATCTGTCATAAACGCGGAAATATGAGTAACGCCAAGGCTAAAGCCCTGCAGTCCGGCGATGTCGGCGCGCACATAGCCAGCATGAGGCACAGCCGCGAGGCCGTTGGAATCGAACAGCGCGGGTAAAGTGCCGCGGACGCGCGCGGGGATATCCGTCAGTAGCGGGACATCGGACTTGGAATTCGCGAATCGTGTAATCGTGAAAACCGGCGATGGTCCGCCAACGGCAATGGTCAATTTAAACCGCCCGTCCCACACGACCGAGCTATTGCCCGCGAGCGTTTTGTCCTCGGTGATTTGCGCAAGCTCGCGGCTAATCACAAGATCCGCACCGTCGCGGACGATGGAACATCCGTGCAAGGTGGCGTCACTCCAAGGTCCAGCGGTCAAACGTCCATAAAGACGTGCGAGGCTTTCAAATCGCGGTCCAAAAGACTGTCCGCCCGCAGCCGTGAGCAAACGCGCGAGCGCTCTAAGCGCGATTTCCTCCGGCGCGGCGATCAGATCGGCTACGGGGAGCCGCGCCACGCCAAAAACATCCCATGCACCCCGTTGTAGCAACTCCGCAACGGCATAATCCAAGGCCGCCCGCGCCCGCTGCAGGTGCCCGACCGTGGCCAGCAGACGTTCACGGGTAAGCCCTTCCCGCTCCAAAATCTCCTGAGCCTGGCGAAAACGTACGCGCGTGCTTGCCGCGTTTTGATTGGAGGGGTCTTCGATCCACGGCTGATTCAACGCGCGGCATGTCGCGGTCAATTGCGCCTTCGTAAAGCCCAGGAGCGGCCTGGCAATAACAACGCCGTCGCGTGTCGTGGACGGCGCCATGGCGGCGAGACCATCGACGCCGCTGCCGCGCGAAAGACGCATCAGAAACGTCTCGACTTGGTCATCGGCGTGATGGGCGACAAATAGATGGGTGCAATCGTTGGCCAGACACCAATCGGTCATCAAGCGATAGCGCGCCTCGCGGGCGGCACTTTGCGCGCTACGGGTCAAGGCGCGGGCGTGAGGACCGTCGTTCCAGCGTAAAACAGCGTGAGGAATATCGTTCGATTTGAGCCAGACACCCACTTGCGCGGCCTCAGTGGCGGCCGCCTCGCGCAGCTGATGATCGACCGTCAAACCATAGACGGCGATTTGACGCTCCCTGCCCCAGCGCGCCAGCAGGCGCACGAGCGTCATGCTATCGGCGCCGCCCGATACAGCTACGGCGACACATGACCCGAGAGGGAGGCGGAAAGGCGCTAACGCCGCAGCAAATTGAGCCGCCGTCAAACCATCGGAGTCTGCGGCAAGCGGTTGCACCGCTATTTACACTTCATCTTGGCGCGTTCGGACTTGGCTGAGGCCAGCACATCGGCATCGGCATCCGGATAGTCCTTGGCGATACGGCCCAGCGCCGTACAAGCGCCCTGCGACTGGTTGAGCTTCGCCATGGACATGCCAAGCTTCAAAAGATTGTCGGGCCCTTTGTTGGTCTTGGGGTAGTTCTGGTAACCCGCCATGAACTCCACAGCCGCCTGCTGGAAGTCGCCGCGCACGTAATAGGTTTCACCTAGCCAATACTGCGCGTTGCCCGCCAAAGGATCTTTGGGGTGCTTCTTGAGGAAATCTCGCAAAGCCGATTCCGCTTTCGGGTAGTCCTGGCGCTTCAGAAAATCGAAGGCAAAATCGTATTGCTGTTTGGGCGTGCCATCCGGCACCGCTACGGCCGCTCCAGGTACAGAGGCGACTTGGCTCGACGTGACCGGGCCCGGCGCGGGTGCGGCCTTCGGTGCGGCTTGCTGCGCTGTTGGTTCAGGTGCGGCCGGCGGCGGGACTTTTGGCGCATTAGGATCTGGCGGCAGCGGGCGCCCTTGCGCATCGGTGCGGATCACAAAACCACCGTTGTTGGCGACCGCGCCAGCGGCAGGTGCAACACCGGTTGCAGGCGCTTGAACTGCGGGCGACGTAGGAGGCGTAGCTGCCACTTGCGACTCAATAGCGCGTGCCGTGGGCTGTGACGCCACCGGCTGCGACATGGCACCACCGGCTTTCGGCGTACGCAGCTCTGGCGCGAGAGACTCAGAATCAGATGTAGAGGCAACTGCCGGTGCTGGCGTCGGTGCAGGCGCGGCTGATGCGGCAGGTGCAGGCACGAGTTGGCCTTGGGGAGCTGACGTCGTTCCGGTCAATCCAAGCGACTGCTCGATCTTCGCCACACGCAGGCTGAGGTCGTCTTCTAGAATCTTGACTTGGCGCGCCGTGCGGTCGGAATTGAACTTGGCTTCTTCAACTTGGCCGGTGAGCTGCTCGACGAGGTGTTCCAGCGTCAGGATACGCTCAGTCAAACTGCTATTGCTGTCATCGGTCGCAGGATCCGTAGCAGGTGCGCCCTTTGCGGCCGGGAGCTGTTTTTTGCAGGCGTTGAAGGTCCTGTTCGACTTTCGCCAGACGATTGGCGAGTTCCTTATCGCTTTGCGCGTGCGCGGTACCGCCCAACAGGATCACAGCCACAATCGCTGCGGCAAAACCTTTCAAAACAGGATTCATAAGCCTGAGCATTACAACGTGTCCCTAGAGCTTGATCTAACAGTCCGTCACACCATTCCGCCCCAGAGTTCATAAGGCGCGCTATTCATACGCTGAACCAATATCCGGGCAAGAATAAGGCGCATGCAACTGCCGGCCTAAGCCTTACAGTCGCCATGCGCCTTAAAAGAACCAACACACCCCCGGCGCGAAGCCGGGGGCATATTGAGAAGTCTTACTGCACGACCGAGGTGCCGCGACGATTCTTGGCATAGCAAGCTTCGTCAGAGGACACGCAGATCGGACGCTCTTTACCGTAGGAGATCGTCTTGATGCGGTTGGCGGCGACGCCTTCAGCGATCAGGAACTGCTTCACGGAGTTGGCGCGGCGATCGCCGAGACCAAGGTTGTACTCGCGCGTGCCGCGTTCGTCACAGTGACCTTCAACCGTCAGGGTGCGGGAAGGATACTGCTTCAACCAGGCGGCCTGGCCTTTCAGCTTGGTCTGCGAAGCACCGTCGAGGTCATATTTGTCGTAAGCGAAGTTGACCATGTTGCCGACAACGGTGTTGAAATATTCGAGAGAATCCGGAGCCGGACCCTTCGGAGCCATTGGAGCAGCCGCCGGCGGAGGGG
>CAITZE010000187.1 GCA_903896775.1 uncultured bacterium | reverse complement strand
CCGCCACGAGGCTGGCAGCCTGCCCGAGCGTGCCTGTCGCGTAAGCTAACAGCATATCTTCGACAATGTGATGTTGCGGGAGCATATCCAGCAACGGCGACTCTTGATTGCCTGCTCTGTTGGTTGTCACGCGCCTAATCTCCCAACAACGGAGTTAGGCGGCGCACAGCCAACCGCAGCCGCGATTTCACGGTGCCCAAAGGCAAACGCAACTGCGCGGCGATCTCGCCATGAGGCTTGTCCTCAAAGAACGATAGTCGCACGACTTCGGCTTGTTCCTCGGGAAGTTTGCTTAAGGCGTCGCGCACACGTTGCTCCAGCTGATCGTATTGTAAGTTATCGTCGGGCCGGCGCTGCGGATCGGGTACAAAGGTCGGGTCGTCAACATCAAACTCAGGCCGCCGCATCTTTCGCAACGCATCAATGCGCAGGTTGCGGACAATGGTATAAATCCAAGTCCCCGCAGAAGCTTTGGCTGGGTCGAAGCTGTCCGCCCTTCGCCAGACAATCAGCAAGGCCTCTTGAGTAAGTTCCTCTGCGGTCGCGTTATCAGTTCCTTGTCGCATCAAGTAAGATTTCACCCGCGGCGCGTAGTAAGCAAATAACGTGGCGAACTTTTGTTTGTCGCGCGTGGCTGCAATCGCTACGAGCAGCGCCGACATTTCGCCCTGCGGCGAAGCATTGGAAGTTGTGGTTGTCTCTGGCGTCACAGGTGGCATCACGCGCCACTTCCGCTGCCATCGACAAACCTAAGCCCATGAACTGCGAGGCGATGCCTAATTAATTTAGGTTCTACGCCGTAACCGCGGGCCTGGACTGTCTCCCGGTAATGCTCCACCCGAGATGTATTACGGGCAGCGGGACGCATTGGATTACTCCCATCTTCCGCAAACTCAAATTTCGCGCACGAATACATGTTGTCCGGGACCAATGGCCGTATTGCCGGTAGGTTCTTAGGGGCGTTTATAGATTTTCTCACGGCAGATGAACCACCCCGATCTCCACACCGTACATATAAGTATTCGAGTTTAGGGGCCACCGTACAAGAGTAAGCCGGAAACCCTTATGCTTTATCGTGGGTTGAAGCGTTTATAATTCCCGTCGCCCGGTTGGGGACAAAGCCGTTGGAGCTAGACAGAACATGCTGAACCGCCAGCGCTTGCGCATTGCCGTGATCGGAACGGGAATCTCAGGCAATGCGGCTGCGTGGCTTTTGAATAAAAACCACGACATTACGGTTTTCGAGAAAGGCGCGTGGGTCGGCGGACACTGCAACACCGTCGATGCGGCAATCAAAGACAAGACATTCAAAGCCTGCGCCCGCGATCAGGTTATTCCTGTCGATACGGGCTTTATTGTCTACAACGAAAAAACCTATCCCAACCTCACCGCTCTCTTCGCACATTTGAATGTGCCGACGGAGGCGAGTGACATGTCATTCTCGGCGTCCGTCGACAACGGCGCGTTCGAGTATTCCGGGTATAGCCTGCGCACCATGCTTGCCCAGAAACGCAATCTGGTCCGGCCACGGTTCTGGAACATGGTCTGGGATATCATGCGGTTTTTTCGCGAGGCTTCCGTTGACGTCGAGCGCCCTCAGAATCGTCATGTGTCGCTCGGGATTTATCTGGCCAACAATGGATATAGCGAAGCTTTCCTGCGCGACTATCTTTTGCCTTTAGGCGGTTCCATCTGGTCGGCTTCCTTGCGCGATATGCGTGCCTACCCTTTGGAAGCTTTCGTACGGTTCTTCAAAAACCACGGACTGCTCGAAGCCAAGCAGAAGAATCGCCCGCAATGGCGGACCGTCACCGGGGGCAGCCGCGCATACGTGCAGCGCCTAACAGCGGATTTTGCAACACGCATTCGCACAAATTGCGGCGTCAAAACACTACGCCGTTCTCCACACCACATAGAAGTCACGTTAGAAAACGGGAGCGTGGAAATTTTCGACCACGTCGTCATTGCAACGCACAGCGACCAAGCTCTCGCGCTATTGGCGGACGCATCATTTGTCGAACGCAAACTCCTCGGCACAATTCGTTACGAGCGCAATCGGGCGGTCCTGCATAGCGATGCGAGCCTGATGCCGAAGCGGCGTAAGGCCTGGGCCAGTTGGAACTACATTTCGGCGGCCGGCGACCTCGATACGCGGTCGGTCTGTTTGACTTACTGGATGAACCTGCTGCAAAACATCGATCACCAGTTCCCGCTGTTCGTCACCCTTAATCCTCACCGCGAACCGCGCACCGGCACGTCTCTTGCCGATTTTGAATACGATCATCCGATTTTCGATCACGCCGCGCTCGAAGCCCAACAACACCTGTGGACGCTGCAAGGCGCCAATCGCACATGGTTCTGCGGTGCATATTTCGGTCACGGCTTTCATGAAGACGGCTTGCAAGCCGGACTTGCAGTAGGAGAAGCCTTGGGCGGCATGCGACGTCCCTGGCAGATCGACGGGGAATCTGCGCGCATTTGCTTAAGCCCCGGCTATGGAAACGCGGCGTGAGCGAATTTGCATCTTGCATCTACAATGGAACGGTCATGCACCGACGGACGCGGCCGCGCGCGCATAAGCTGTCATACACTGTGACATCGTTTTTATTGGATCTGGATGAGTTGCCCCGTCTCAACCGTGAAGTCACGGGCTTTGCCTACAACCGTTTCAGCCTGTTCAGCTTTCACGACCGCGATCATGGTCCCGGAACCGGCGAGCCCTTACGGCCTTGGGTCGAGCAACACCTGGCGCGTGCGGATATCAACCTCGATGGCGGACCTATTCGTTTGCTGTGTTATCCACGCACGCTCGGATACGTCTTCAATCCGATCAGTATCTATTTCTGCTATCGCCGCACCGGCGATAGCGACGTGTTAGCGGCGATTTTGTATGAGGTCACCAACACCTTCCGGGAACGCCACGGATATCTTATCCCCGTCGCGCCTGACGCAGGCGGTGAAATCATCCGCCAGGCCTGCGCCAAGGAACTTTATGTCTCGCCGTTCATTGAAATGGAAATGGTTTACAACTTCCAGATTCGCCCGCCCGCCACAGAGTTCGCGGTCGGCATCCAAGAAACCGACAAGGACGGCATACTGCTGTACGCCTCTTTTAGCGGCCGGCGCCAAGCACTGACGTCGCGCGCGTCTCTACGTTCATTCCTCCGATTTCCGCTTTTAACAATAAAGGTCATTGGCGGAATCCATTGGGAAGCTCTAAAATTATGGATGAAAGGCGTGCCGTTGGTGCATCACCCGCAGCCGCCATCTGAACCGGTTTCCATCGTCAAACGCGAAAAAATCGCGGCTTAAATCGGTCAGCACAAGGGATAGCCTATGACTGAAGCAACATCCGACCGCACGACAGCGGAGATGAAAGGTCGCCGTGAGGCGCCCTCTCATTCCGGCAACCGCATTATCCAGAAGGCTGTGGACGTCGTCGGACGGCTTGTGGTGGGCGATTTTACCGTCATTCTGCCCGACGGGTCGGCTTACAAGCTTTCCAGCAATACCGGGCGCGGGCCTCACGCGGTCGTGCGCATCGTGCGCTGGCGGTGCATTCGAAAGTTCCTGACTCAAGGCGATTACGGCTTTGTGGAGTCCTATCTAGATGGCGATTGGGAAAGCCCAGAGATCTCCAACA
The DNA here is from genome assembly GCA_903896775.1 of uncultured bacterium. GTDB lineage: Bacteria > Pseudomonadota > Alphaproteobacteria > Rhodospirillales > Rhodospirillaceae > SHVO01. Next base: position 6,631 of record CAITZE010000187.1, on the reverse strand, counting down.
TCATCGAACTAGCCGTGCTGAATTCCGAGAGCTGGAATTCGGGCAAACTGCAAAGCGTCTTTCATAAAATCTGGCAACGCGTGGCTCATTTCCTGCGCGACAATTCCAAAAGCGGCAGCCGGCGCAACATTGCCGCTCATTACGATCTCGGCAACGCGTTCTACGAACAATGGCTCGATTCAACCATGACCTACTCGTCGGCCTATTTCGACCGACCTGGACAATCACTGCCCGAAGGGCAAATCGAGAAATACCGGCGCATCGCCCAGCTTCTAGACGTAAAGCCCGATCACCATCTTCTCGAAGTCGGTTTCGGCTGGGGTGGCTTTGCCGAGTTCGCGATCAAGGAATACGGCTGCCGCGTCACCGGTCTGACATTGTCCAAAGAGCAACTCAAATTCGCTAGCGAGCGCTTGCAAAAACAAGGCCTCGGCGAAAAAGTCGATTTGCGTCTACAAGATTACAGAGATGTCGGCGGAAACTTCGATGGCATCGCCTCTATCGAAATGTTCGAGGCCGTAGGCGAATCGCACTGGCCGCGTTACTTCGATATGTTACGCGAACGCTTGGTTCAGGGCGGCGCTGCGGCTTTGCAGATCATCACCATCGCCGAGCAGCGTTTTGATGTTTACAGCCGCAATCCGGATTTCATTCAGCGCTACATTTTCCCAGGCGGGATGTTGCCCTCGATCGAGCGGCTCAAAGCGCAAGTCGAACGCGCGGCCTTACGCTTCGATGATGCCACCATGTTCGGCGATAGTTACGCCCGGACCCTAAGACAATGGCGTGATAAGTTTCTATCAGCCTGGCCCACCATCGAACCGCTGGGATTCGACGACCGTTTCCGGCGCATGTGGGAGATGTATCTGGCGTATTGTGAAGGTGGCTTCCGCGCTAAGCTCATCAACGTCGGCCAATTTAAGCTAGTGCGCCCTTAAGCAGCTCTTGGGAGAGTTACGATGCGCGATATGAGCGAACCGCAACGTCCCGCGCGTAATGTGCTGGGCGGAAGTTTGGTAATCTGCTCGGCTAAGCCGTTGACGGGCTTCTTCCGCGACGGCTGCTGTAATACCGGGCCGACGGATCGCGGTTCGCACACGGTCTGTGTCGTAACGACCGCTGAGTTTCTCGCCTACAGCAAAGCGATGGGCAACGACTTATCGACGCCGATGCCTGACTATGGCTTTCCGGGATTAAAGCCTGGCGACCGTTGGTGTCTGTGCGCACCGCGTTGGCAAGAAGCGCTCGAAGCCGACAGCGCGCCAAAGGTGGTATTGGCGGCAACCCACGAAGGCGCGTTGGAATACACCACGCTCGCGGATCTTAAAAAATACGCCGTAGATTTGATGTAAGGTCTTAGAGACCGAACATGTCGAGCGAGACATGCTTGTCGATGACCACGGCCAGGAACACGCCCGCCAGGTATTGCATCGAGAACAGGAAGTTGCGCTTGGCCAATTCGCGCGACGGATCCTGAACCAGTTTCCAATTCAGCCACAGGAAGCGCAGGCCGAAACCCGTCGAAACCACGGCGTAGAGTACACCCAGCTGGCCGAACAGAGCCGGCAGCAAAGCGGATGCCACCAGGGCGATGGTGTTGACGAGAATCAACTTGGCGCACGCCGCGTCCCCTACCACCACAGGCAACATCGGCACGCCGGCTTTAGCGTAATCGTCTTTGATCAAAATCGCGAGCGACCAGAAGTGTGAGGGTGTCCACAGAAACAGCGTGATCGCCATGAGCGTCGGCAACAGCCATTGCGTAGAGTCGCAAGCCGCAGCGCCTGCGAGTACGGCAAAGCTGCCCGCCGCACCGCCGATAATGATATTGGTCCAGTGGCGGCGCTTCAGCCACACCGTGTAGACGATGCCGTAAACAAAGGCGCCGAGGAAAAGATGGATCGCAACGATCCAATTGAAGGCCAAGACGGCGATGGCGCAACCCGCAAGCAACAGTCCGCCAGCGAACCACAGCGCGATACGAGGATCGGCCATCTTGCCTGCAGCCAGAGGACGGCGCGCCGTGCGCGGCATCAAGCGGTCAAGGTCGCGGTCGTAGAACTGATTGAAGACCGCCGAGCCCGAAGAACCCAGCAACATGGCGACAAAGAGAATGACGAGCTGCCAACCGTCGACCTTGGTCGCCACAGCCGAATAGCCTGCCATCGCGCTTAACGCGATCAGAAAGCCAATACGGAGCTTCATCAGCTCAAGGTAGCTGCGGATCTGCAATGTTTTAGTCCCCAAAAGCGCTTTGAAGCGCGCGATAGACTATAGCCTAGTCGCCCAATCGCTACGAGCCTTAGGATGAAGCGCCTGCGGTAACATCCCGCTCGGTCCTTGCCAATAGTAATTTTCCCGCAAGGAATATGAAGATAATACCGCCGGTTACAGCAATTACGGCCCCGGTGCCCTCGACAATAAAGGCTATTTTGGTCGTGATATCGGCATCCTCGGCGGCGCCGGCGGTTTTGCGCAAAACACCTTGTACACCAGCGCCGTACAACCCCAGAGAGTGTAGAATTTGACCGCCGCCAAGGAGCAGGTACATGGCCGTACGCAAGCGGCGGCGCTCGGTTCGCCGCCCTAATAACGGCAGGAATAGCCCGAAATAGAGTGCGATGAATCCGAGCGTCACGGCGATCAGCATGGCGTGGTAATGCCCGGGTGTGCGGGTATCGACCGAACCTTCGAAGAACCCAAGCACACCACCAAGCGCAAACAGGAAAAGTGCCGCGGCGACAGCTTTGACTTCCGGAGCGCCGCTCAGCAAGTCATGACGGCGGCGCAGGAGAAGACGGACCACGCTGATCATAACCACGCCCGCAGGCACTGGCAGCGCGTACCAATAGAGGTGCGTGAAGGTCACGCGCATATCGGGGCTACCGCCTCCATAGGTCAGGTAGAGCAAAGGCCCAGCGGCGGCACCCGCGACGAGAAGCAGCATCATCGCCTTGAACCACATCGGCGGCAGCGGTGTTTCACCAAGCGCCACGCGCACCAGGAAATAGAAGCCACACAACATCAGCGCGGTATTGGCGAACTGAAGGATATGGCCGCCGCCCCACATGACGTATTCGGCAGCCCCAACAACGCCCATATTTGCAGGTAAAGTAAACCACGCCGCGGCAATGCAAACCAAAGCGATGAGGTAAATCACGCCAGCGCAAGCGACACCAAAAGTTCCCGCCTCGACGAAGCGTTGGTGCGGGAGGAAAATCAGCAACCGGATAATCGGCAACGCCAAACACAACGCGAGGAGCGCCAACCCTGCGAAATACAGCGGATGCACTAACAGCGGGATGTAGTTGTTAATCGACGGCTCGCCGAGATCAGCCAAGGCCGGGATCAACAGCATGATAAAACTAAGACCAAAGCCGTACATTGCCGCACGGCCGATCAGGATACCGAAACCACCCAACTCGGCCCCACGCGTTTGCGCAGTCACCGCTACCGTCAGCGCACCTTGCACACCGAGGTACCACACGACGAAAGCAAAGGTGACGTGCACGACGATCAGCTTTTGGAAAAACGTCTGACCCGTCCAGGAGAAGATGTTCTCGACGCCAGGAGTGTGTGCGAGGCCCAGCATCAAGGCGAGCACGCCGGCCAATGCCAGGGCTGCCAAAGGCAACACAGTCCAGCCGTGCAGTTCGGCGCGCAGATCGGCCGTCAGTTTCCCAGCAAAATGGCCATCCACCGGCACATCGACCGGTGGCGGCAACGATCGGGCGATGACGTCTTTATCGTCCATGGGTGCAGTATCGGGCTCGGCGGTTGAAAGTCATCCCCAGCGCTTTAAGCGCCGGCCGGGTACACATGATAAAGGATGACATAGATCATCACCCCGGTCACGGTTACGTAAAGCCAGATCGGCAAGGTTATACGCGCAATTTTCTTATGGCGCTCAAAATCGCCGTGCAGCGAACGCCACGCAGTGACCGCCACCATCGGCGTCACGATGACTGCAAGCAGCACGTGGCTGATCAAAAGGCTGTAGTAGGCCGGAACCGTCCATCCGGTACCACGGAAGACAAAGATCGGCGCTGTGAAGTGATAGGTCAGATAACAGACCAAAAACACAGCCGAGACAATGATCGCGGCGATCATGAACTTGCGGTGCATCGCACGATTGCCGGATCGAATAAATGTAAACCCGATCAGAATCAGAATCGTCGACAATGCGTTCAGCACGGCGTTGACATGCGGCAAGACGGTCGCGGCGGTCATGGCGAAACCTTACGTGACGGTAGACGAAAAGGCGTGGTCTTTAAGGGCCCTTTATGGCCGTTTTAACGATGAAACTCAAGTACATGAAGAGTGAAACCCCGAACAAACCCACCGCGATGAGAACGCGTTTGCGGCGAGCGGCTTTGTCGTCTTGCGGCGGGAGATCCTGCGGAACCACGATATGACCTGCTAAACTTGATGCACCTTGAAGAGGTGCGTCTGTGTAACCGACGTGCAGCGCCGGGGGAACCCCTTACGGACCGAGAAACGTGCCTTGGATGGGTCAGCTTGTCGAACTCTGCTTTCTGCGAACTGATCTTAAAATCCAATATAAAAACCCCCGGGTTGTCGTGGCTTTACGGCGGGATAGGCTTCGGCTAGTCTGCGGCGTGGGCGAGAGGTCGGGGATCGGACTCTCGGTTAACCCCCGGGGGAATAACGCGAAATTCTTAAAACCTCGAAAATTTGAGTTGAACCGCATGGGCGGCCCGCTTAACAGGGTCACCGCCCACGGATTGCAATGGAGACCGAGTGTGAGCCGTTTGACATTGGCGATCAGCGCCGCCGTTTCGAGCTTTCTATTTCTCGTCATGCCCGCCTGGGCACAACAGCAGTTACCGCAGCCGTCATTTCCAGTTCCTTGGCAAATGAACCTCCAGCACCCCGTAACCGAGGTCGCTCGGCAGTTAGTGGAGTTTCACACTTTCCTGTTGTGGGTCATCACAATCATTACGCTGTTTGTGTTGGCGCTGCTGCTGATCGTGATTTTCCGGTTCAATGAGAAAGCAAATCCGGTTCCGGCCAAATGGTCGCACAACACCGTACTGGAAGTGGTCTGGACGGCTATCCCGGTCCTCATTCTGGTCGTGATCGCCGTGCCGTCTTACCGCTTGCTTTACCTGGCGGACCGGACCCCCAATCCAGAAATGACCGTCAAGGTCATCGGCAACCAATGGTACTGGAGCTATGAGTACCCTGATGATGGTGTGACGTTTGACTCACTCCCCATTGCCGACGCTGACATCGATCCGAGCAAAGGCGAGCGCCGGCTGCTTACTGTCGACAATCAATTAGTCGTGCCGGTGGGCACAAAAATCCGTTTCTTGATGAGCTCGACCGACGTGATCCATTCCTGGGCGGTGCCAGCATTTGGCGTCAAGCTCGACAGCATACCGGGCCGCACCAATGAAACCTGGACGCAGGTCGACGAAGTTGGCCGTTACTTCGGACAATGTTCGCAATTATGCGGCATCAATCATTCCTTCATGCCAATTGTCGTCGATGCAGTGAGCAAGGAAGACTACAAAACTTGGCTCGAAAATCAGAAAAAACCGGCCGCGAGTGCGGCACCCGCGGAAGCGGCGCCCGCTGCAGCGGGGCAGCCTGCCGACACGACTCACTAATTAATGCGTCCTGAACGCACAAACGTCTGACCTACCCGGAGAAAGATATGTCCATCAGCGCAGCCACCCACGACGCCCACGACGGCCAGAGCCACGACCATCACCCCACGGGGATCGGCCGCTGGCTGTTCTCCACCAACCATAAAGACATCGGCACCATGTATTTGGTGTTCGCGGCGGTGGCTTCACTCTTCGGCGGCGGTTTCTCTATGTTGATCCGCGCCGAGCTGATGGAACCCGGCTTGCAGTTCATTCAGGACAAACAGTTCTACAACGTGATCGTCACCGCGCACGCGCTGTTGATGGTGTTCTTCGTGGTGATGCCCGCTGTCATCGGCGGTTTTGGCAACTGGATGATGCCGATGATGATCGGCGCGCCGGATATGGCCTTCCCACGCATGAACAATATTTCGTTCTGGCTGATGCCGCCGGCGCTAATCCTTCTGATCCTGTCCATGACAACCGGCCAGGGCGCAGGTACGGGTTGGACCCTTTATCCGCCATTGTCCGGAATAGGTGGACATCCCGACGCAAGCGTCGATTTCGCCATTCTGGCACTTCACCTCGCCGGCGCCTCTTCAATCCTTGGGGCCGCTAACTTCATCACAACCATCCTCAATATGCGCGCGCCGGGCATGACCTTGCATAAAATGCCCTTATTCGTGTGGTCAGTATTGATCACCGCCATATTGCTGCTCCTGGCGATGCCGGTGTTGGCGGGTGCTTTGACTATGCTTCTGTGCGACCGCAACTTCGGCACCGCTTTCTTCGATCCTCACGGCGGTGGCGATCCCCTGCTGTGGCAGCACCTGTTCTGGTTCTTCGGCCACCCCGAAGTGTACATCATGATCCTGCCGGGCTTCGGCATCGTCAGCCACATCGTCTCGACCTTCTCGCGCAAGCCGGTGTTCGGTTATCTCGGCATGGCGTACGCGATGGTGTCGATCGGCGGCATCGGCTTCGTCGTCTGGGCGCACCACATGTACACCGTCGGCATG
>CAITZE010000186.1 GCA_903896775.1 uncultured bacterium | reverse complement strand
CTCAAGATGTGGCAGCTCCAGAAATTCATCGGCCTGGCCCAGGGCCAAATTGGAAATCACCGCCTCGACCGCGCCGGTGTCAAAGGCACATGTATAAGCGCGCTGTTCTTTTTTCAGGCCGTCCGCGTTTGATCCAATAAGAAGATAGCTTTGCCCGCCGGTGTACCTGATGTCCCAATCCCGAGCGTTCGGCGAAAGCATAGGGGCGTAACGATCAGGGCGACGGCAGAATTCTTCAAATGCGGCGTTATTAGGCGTCTCCCCGCCTAATGGAATAACATGCAGGATGAGGGCTCCGCTGGCAATCAATGCGACCGGCGCCTTGTCTGCTCCAATGAGCCTCACGCGATCAGTATGGAAGGACCGAGCGGTCGCTAGCGACGTTTGTTGCTCTTGCTGGCCAGGGGTTGCCGCCGGCGAACCGTGAATATGAATCGTCTGGTTGACGGTATGCGCCGTGATACCGCCGGATTGGTTTGTGGAGGAAACAGACTGGTCTAAGAGAAGTTGAGCCGCTCGATCTATAGTGCCTTCCGGAACTTTACCGACCTGGGCTTCGTGATCGGCTTTCATTTTTGCCAAACGCCCGACGGTATAGGCATCGGTGTCGTCGTCGATAACGGCGTGATGGGTTGGGCAAAGTAATATGAGATTGTCGTACCCATGCCTTTCTGCTGGTGTTTGAGCGGCGTCATATCTCGGGCCACCCGATCCCGCCGCTTTAATGTGACACACCCGGCCAATCACCGTTTCGCCATCAATCATCTTTGCCGCGCACCGGGGAAAGGCGCAGCAATTCCCTGAGCGCCCAAATAGACGCTTTATGACCGCCAAACTTGGCCCGTTGATAGACTTTGCCACCGGCATTCGTTGTCCTGTTTCCTGCGACTTTTATAGTTGCGGCAAATCTCACGGTCGGGAAGTGCCGAGTAGCAATAAAGGCTCGAATCCGTGCTTTACGGGGGGTACGCTAGTCGCGCAGTTTACCCTTGAACGGACTACGCGGTTAGCGTAGTATGGCCATGGAATTTGAATGGGACGAGGCAAAGAGTAAGCGCAACCTGCAAGACCGCGGGTTTGGCTATGACGCTGCCGCGTTAATATTCGAAGGGCCGATTATTGAGTGGTGCGACGTGCGCGAATCCTGGGGAGAAGCGCGAGTCGTGGCTATAGGGTCGCTGGACGGCATTCTGGTGGCGGTTGTTTACACAGACCGTAACGACGTTCGCCGTATTATCTCCGCCCGCAAGGCCCGCAGGAAGGAATGTGAGCTATGGCAATGGTGCGTAAATCTTTGAACGCGGTCAGAGCGACAAGCCCCAAGATCAATCGGGCGAAGATTGCTTCGACCAAGGAGCGGGATATTCGCCGCCATATGATTGAGGACGGGGAGAATCCCGACCACGTTCCAGAAGCTGCCGAGATCTTTTCGCCGCAGGTGATTCGTAAGCGGCTGGACATGACACAGGAAAAGTTTGCTCAGGCGTTGCGCATCCCTGTCGCAACCCTGCGCAATTGGGAACAGGGTCGCAATTCAATAGACCCCGCGGCTCGTTCTCTATTGGTGGTCGTCGCGCGCAATCCGAAGGCAGCGTTCGCAGCGCTCGCCATTGACGCGGCATAAAGTGACTGTCACAACGAGCGCGTCACGAATGCAGCGTTGATAGATTTCGCGTTGACAAAGTTTGCAGACGAGAGTCGAGAGCGCGACGAAAATTCGCTGAATCTGTGACAAAATGTGACACGAGTCACAGTAAAGAGCGGTAAATGGCGGTATGAGTCGGTAGCTACAAAAGCCCGGTTTTAAAGGCTAACTTCGCTAAGGCATTGATTGAAAAAACGTCCTGATCCGACTTCCAAGCTTACGACGAGGGTT
>CAITZE010000185.1 GCA_903896775.1 uncultured bacterium | reverse complement strand
TGTCTCGATAAGCCTACCGCCGGTCGTTATTTGTTTCGTGGTGTGGATGTCACTACGCTCTCGACCGAGCAGTTGGCGATGTTGCGGCGGCATTTTCTGGGCTTCGTGTTCCAGGGCTTTAATTTGCTCGCCCGCACCACGGCGCTCGAGAACCTAGAATTGCCGCTGATCTATCAGCGCATCGACAAACCCACACGCCGCAAGATGGCGATGGAAGCGCTGCAGGTCGTCGGCCTTTTGGGCCGCGAGCACCATACGCCGGCCGAACTGTCCGGCGGTCAGCAGCAACGCGTGGCGATCGCGCGCGCTATTGTCACCAACCCATCTCTACTTTTGGCCGACGAACCCACAGGCAACCTCGATTCCGCCCGCAGCCATGAAATCATGCAGCTTCTCACCAGACTCAACCGCGAGCGCGGATTGACGGTGGTGCTGGTCACGCACGAGGACGACGTTGCGGCCTATGCCCAGCGCCGTATTGAGTTCCGCGACGGTAAGATCGTGCGTGAGACATCCTCAAAGCGCGCGGCATAGGTCGGAGCATGTTTACAAATACATTGCTTATGGCCTTACGCGAAATCCGACGCAATGTCTTGCGCTCGGGTCTGACGGTGCTTGGGATCATCATCGGTGTTGCCGCAGTCATCGTGATTGTCACGCTCGGAGCTGGGACCACACGCCAGGTCGGCAGTGAAATCTCAAAGATGGGTAGCAATATGCTCACCCTCATGCCGGGCAGTGAAATGCGCATGGGCGGATCTGCGTCATCTTCGCCGCCTTTTGAATCTGCCGATGTCGAAGCGATCAAGCGCGAAGTCGTGGGCCTTGCCGCTATCGCCCCTTATTCACAGCGTCAGGATCAGGTCGTCATTGGTAACGATAATCGGCGTGTGAATATCGTTGGCACTACCAGCGATATCAGCACCGTGCGGAATTGGAAATTAACCGAAGGCCGTCTGTTCACGTTATCGGAAGAACGATCCGGCAAAGGTGTGTGCATCATCGGCGCAACGATCCGCAATGAGATGCTTGCGAACCAGGAAGCGCTGGGCGCGACCGTGCGCGTCGGTAAATTGTCCTGTGAGGTGATTGGCGTACTGGAAGCCAAAGGGCAAACCATGTTCGGCGGCGACCAAGACTCAACGGTTGTTGTTCCGATCAAGACCTTTCAAAGACGCCTTGCTGGCAGTGGCGACAAGGTTTCGCAGATTTTCCTCTCTGGTGAAGACGCATCGACGCTTGGCGATATCAAAACCCAAATCACGCAGGTCATGCGCGAGCGACGTCACATTGCCACAGGCGCGCGGTCCGATTTCAACATCATGGATATGACCGAAGTTTCCAGCGTCATGCAAAATACCATCGGCATCATGACGACATTTCTGAGCGCTATCGCCGCGGTCAGTTTGCTCGTCGGCGGCATCGGCATCATGAACATCATGCTGGTTTCGGTCACCGAGCGCACACGCGAGATCGGCATTCGTCTTGCCATCGGTGCCACCGAGCGCGAGGTGTTGCTGCAGTTTCTGGTGGAGGCCGCCATGCTGTCGGCCTTTGGTGGGCTTGTGGGAATTACGCTCGGGCTGATCGGCGCAGCCAGCATTGCGCCTGCGATCAATGTCCCCTTTGTCTTTCAACCGATGACCATTCTGCAGGCTTTCGCCTTTTCAGCCGTGGTCGGTGTGGTGTTCGGCTTCATGCCGGCCCGTCGCGCGGCCCGGCTTAATCCCATAGAAGCC
>CAITZE010000184.1 GCA_903896775.1 uncultured bacterium | reverse complement strand
GACCCGGCACGCCCCGTGAAAAGGGTTCTAAGTATAACCAGAGAGCGACCGGGGGGCCTAGGGAAAAACACCCCGAAAAGCACCCCCTGTAGGGTGCCGGGAGGCCGCAGAATTCTTGGGCTTAAGAGGGGTCGCGCGGCGGCCTAAAAAACGACCGCGATTAGCTTTCCAGCATCCGGGTCAGGAGTTCCACGTCCTCGGCGAAGGCGGTGTCGAGCTTCACCAGCTCTTCGACTTTGCGCACCGCATGCATGACGGTGGTGTGGTCGCGGCCGCCGAAGGCCCGTCCGATTTCCGGCAAGGACCGCGAGGTCAACTGCTTGGACAGATACATCGCGACCTGACGCGGGCGGGCCACAGCGCGGCTGCGGCGCGCGGAGCTCATGTCCGAGACGCGGATTTTGAAATGCTCGGCCACACGCTTTTGGATTTCTTCCATGGTCAGGCGGCGATCATGGGCGCGCAGGAGGTCTTGCAGCAGATCCTGGGCCGTCTCCAGTGTGAGGGCGCCGCCGACCAACTGGGCGTGGGCGACGAGCCGGTTCAAAGCGCCTTCCAATTCGCGCACATTGGAAGTGATCTTATGGGCCAGGAATTCCTTGACCTTCTGGGGCACGACAACGCCAAGTTGTTCGGCTTTGGCGTCGAGGATGCCAAGGCGCAATTCGAACGTCGTCGGATGCAGATCGGCGACAAGGCCTGACTGCAGGCGCGAGCGCAAACGATCGCCGATTTCTTCAAGGTTGGACGGCGACTTGTCCGCCGACAGCACAATCTGGCGGCCTTGATCGACCAGCGCGTTGAAGGTGTGGAAGAATTCTTCCTGGGTGGAATCTTTGCCCGAGATGAACTGCACTTCGTCGATCATCAGCACGTGGACAGAGCGGAACTGTTCCTTGAAAGAAACCATGTCCTGGTTCCGCAGCGCACGCACAAAGCTGTACATGAATTTTTCGGCCGAGAGATAAACCACTTTGCGCTCAGGTGTGCGGTTGCGAATCTCGTGGGCGATGGCGTGCATAAGATGGGTCTTGCCGAGGCCGACACCGCCGTAAAGGAACAGCGGGTTGAAGCTGACCTGATCGGATTCGGCCACACGCTTGGCTGCGGCATAAGCAAATTCGTTAGGCTTACCGACGACAAAGTTCTCGAACACATAACGCGGATCGAGAGGTGCGGAGAGATCGGCGCCGAGCGGCGTCGTGAACGTTTGTGCGGGGACCGTTGCAGCGCGCGCCGAAGCGGCGCGTGATGTCGCACCGGGTACTGTCATTCGATTGATGACGTGACCGCTATTTTGCGCGACAGGCTTTTCTGCGTGTTTTTCTTTCGCGGCGACTTCTGCCAGGGCAGCATTGCGCGCGGCTTCGACCTTCAAAGTAACCTTGCGAACACTGGGGTTTTCGCCGTTCCACAGCGCGCGAATCCGTTCGGCATAATGGGTGGTGATCCAATCGCGCATAAAACGCGTCGGTACCGCCAATTCGACTTCGCCATTGCGGACTGTCGCAACCGTAATGGGCGTCAGCCAACTTTTGAAAGCCGATTCGCCGAATTCCTGTTTGAGGCGCGACTTAACGCGATCCCATTCAGCCTGATCGACGGCCGAGTCCTCGACACTTTTCACGCGACGCTATCCCCTCGACACAAACCGACAACCGCGCTGACTGCAGCGCACGAACATCGGCCGTAAGATGAATTCCCCAAAAGGCTTCTAGATAACGCCCGCCCGTGTCCGCGGTTGCGGCGTCGAAGACTTTATCTCTCTAAAACGAAACCACCCCTGGAAACAATCCGGTCGAAACCGGCACAAAAATTGAACCTCAAGAGCTGAATAAAATCGAACCAGCTCTTGCGCTTTTTTTGATCCTGAATGTTCAGAATAAAATCTTGTTGAAGTCCGAAGCCGTTCTCGATGCGCGTACGCATTTCAACGTCGCTTCGAACGAGGCTCAGTGTAGCGAGCGAGACGTGCGAGACAAGCGCAAAGATGTGTTGACAGATTTTTTCCAGCAGCGCGCTGCGATCAAGTTTTTAGCTAAAACAAACGCGCGTTGGATGCCGTTGATTCGCAACGACTTGAATGCCGTTCCGTCGCGCTGCAAGAGACTCCGAGTCTTTGAACGCACGCGCGGTTAACGCAATGTTCATGCGTATGCTGCGGCAGCGCCGCACGCGACGCGCGCAGACTCCGTCTCACGGCGAAGAACCCGCGACAGACTCCGTCGCGGGGACCACGTCTTCAGAAATTTAGGCGGCGATTTTTTTGATGCGAGCCGACAGGCGCGACAGCTTGCGCGAGACGGTCTTCTTATGGACGACGCCTTTACTGGCGCCGCGCATGAGTTCCGGCATGACCTTTTTGAGAGCGGCCAAGGCCGCTGTCTTGTCGCCGGAGGAGATGGCGGCTTCCACGGTTTTGACGTGACCGCGGATACGCGAGAGGCGTGAATGATTCACAGCTTCTGCGCGGGCGTTGCGACGAATACGTTTTTTCGCTGATTTATGCTGGGCCATGGAGTCGTTTACCCGAACTGGGTCAATCCGTTGGAGTGGTGCCGAAATGAAGCGCGGCTTATAGGAGATGCGCCCAAGCTAGTCAACGGGCCTAGTCGATAAGCTGCCAAATCCAGTCCCCTAGGCCGCATTTTGCGATCTCAAAGCCTGTAACGGCCTAGGTCTGGCAATAGGCGCAGAAGAAGGTCGAACGGCCGCCTTGTACAATGCGCTTCACTTTATGATCAGCGGGCGCACGGTTGGACCCGCAATCGCACGATTCGCCTTCACGGCCATAGACCTTCCAGGCCTTCTGAAAGTAACCGAGCTCTCCTGAAGGTTGCACGTGGTCGCGCAAGGAAGAACCGCCAGCCGCGATCGCTTCCGCCAGGACCTCCTTAATGACCGGCACCAGGGCTTCGGCGCGCATTCCAGCGATGGTACCCGCCTTACGCTTCGGCGAAATGCCGGCGCGGTAAAGACTTTCGCAAGCATAAATATTGCCGACACCGACAACAATGCTTTGATCCAGCAGCGCCGCTTTGATCGAAGTTTTGCGGCCCTTAAGAGCCGCAGAAAGTGCTGCCGGCGAGAAGTCAGCACTCATGGCATCTGGGCCTAGGTGGCGGAACAGCTTGTGGCTATCGAGAGCGCTTGCCGTTGCCAAGGTCATAAGTCCGAAGCGGCGCGGATCGTTAAACCGCACGACGGTGCCGTCATCGGTGGTGAAGATGACATGGTCATGGGTGCCGGGCGGACCCGCGTCCTTCACGATGGTCATGCGGCCTGACATTCCCAAATGGGAAATCAGCACCTGACCATCGTCTAAGGCCATCATGATGTATTTAGCGCGGCGATAGATACGCTCCACCCGCCGGCCCGTGAGGGCCGCAGCTAATCCTTTGGGAAAAGGGATTCGCAGGTCTTTGCGCCGTAACTCGACTTTCGCAAAGCGCCGGCCTTCCAGCACACCGGCCAGGCCGCGACAGACCGTTTCAACTTCGGGAAGCTCGGGCATTTGAGAACCTCAGGGCCTTAAGTGTGCACGATTGGTGGGTGTTCATATAGTGACTGGAGATCGGGATTCATGGTTTTTGAGTATTCATTCCATTAAGGTCCGCCCATGAACGCGAATTCACAACAACCGCCCGCCAGCGCCGAGCATAGCGACAACGGTGCAGACACCACCCATTTCGGCTTCCGCACCGTCGCGGAGTCCGAGAAGTCGGGCATGGTACGCGCGGTATTCGATGCCGTGGCGCCCAAATACGATCTCATGAACGACCTCATGAGCGCGGGCATCCATCGTCTGTGGAAGGGCGCGATGGTCGACTGGCTTGCGCCCCGGGCCGGGCAAAGCATTGTCGATGTGGCCGGCGGCACCGGCGACATTGCGTTCCGCATGTTGGACCGCATGGGCGACGCGGCTCTTCCCGTTACAATCTGCGACATCAATGCTGAGATGCTGAATGTCGGGCGCAACCGCGCCATCGACCAAGGCCGTTTGAACGAAGTGACCTGGATTTGCGGCAACGCCGAGACACTGCCGTTTCCCGATATGAGCTTCGACGCCTATACGATTGCTTTTGGTTTGCGCAACGTCACGCATATCGAGCGCGCCCTCGCTGAGGCGCGCCGCGTACTGAAGCCGGGCGGGCGCTTTTTGTGCCTGGAGTTCAGCAAGGTCTTAGTGCCGGTCCTGGATAAACTTTACGACGCTTATTCTTTCCAGGTGCTGCCGTGGTTAGGCGGCATGGTCGCCGGCGACCGCGAGGCTTACCGCTATCTCGCCGAAAGCATCCGCCGCTTTCCCGATCAAAGCACGCTTGCCACGCACATGGGCACGGCCGGATTCGCCCAAGTCAAAGTGCGGAATTTAAGTGGCGGCATTGCCGCCATGCATTCCGGCTGGCGGATCTAAGAGATCATGTTGCGTAGCCTTCGCAATCTTCGCCGCCTTATGGCCATCGCGCGCAGCTTCGCGCATTACGACGCGCTGTTTCTGCTGGATCTTCATCCAGCGGGTGTTGCTGGCGCGCGCATCGCGCGATTGATTTGGCGCCCACGCAAAGATGTCAAAGGCTTGCGGCCTGGCCAACGTTTGGCTCTCGCCCTGACGGCATTAGGCCCTACGTTTATCAAGTTCGGACAGGCCCTCTCGACACGCGCAGATTTGCTGGGCGAACATGTGGCCGCCGATTTAACGCGACTGCAAGACCGCCTTCCGCCGTTTCCATTTGCTCATGCCAAGGCAACCATTGAAGCCGATTTCGGCGTGCCGCTTACCAATCTCTATAAAAGTTTTGACGAAATCGCCGTTGCTGCTGCATCCATCGCGCAGGTGCATTTCGCCGTCGATACCGAGGGCCGCGAAGTCGCGGTGAAGGTTTTACGGCCCGGCGTAAAAGCCGCCTTCGCCCGCGATATCGATGTGCTGCTGTGGCTCGCGGAATTGGCCGAATATCACGAGCCGCGTTTACAGCGCTTAAAACCCGTCGAGGTCGTGCGCACCTTCGCGGACTCGGTGCGCATCGAAATGGATTTGCGCTTTGAAGCGGCAGCAGCGCAGGAACTTGCGGAGAACTTCGCCGGCGATCCGACCTTCAAAGTGCCCGGCGTCGATTGGCAACGCACCTCCGAGCGCGTGCTAACGCTTGAGCGCGTCTCAGGCGCGCGCGTCGACGATCATGCTGCTGTCGCCGCCCTTGGCATCGATTCCGTCGCCGTCGTCAGAACCGCCGCGGAAGTGTTTTTCAAAATGGTTTTCCGTCACGGCTTTTTTCATGCCGATATGCATCCGGGAAATTTATTCGTCGCCGAGAACGGTGTTCTGATCGGCATGGACTTCGGCATCATGGGTCGCGTCGATGCCTTAACGCAAAAGACGCTCGGCGAAATGTTGCTGGGATTTTTGACGCGCGATTACCGCCGCGTCGCCGAAGTGCATGTGCGCGCAGGCTACGTGCCCGCCGATAAATCCGTCGATGCTTTTGCGCAAGCCTGCCGCTCCATTGCCGAGCCGATCCTCGGCAAGCCCATCGCCGAGATTTCCATCGCCCGGCTATTGGGGCAGCTGTTCCAGATCACCGAAGCCTTCGAGATGCAGACCCAGCCGCAGTTGCTGCTTTTACAAAAAAGCATGCTGCTGGCCGAAGGCGTGGGCCGGACATTGGCGCCCCAGGTCAATATGTGGGAAATGGCGCAGCCCTTGATCGAGAACTGGATGCGCGAGCGTTTGGGCCCCGAAGGCCAGATCGCCGATGCCGTAGGCACGGCTATCGACACCTTGCGAAAGCTGCCCCATATCATCGACAGGGTCGACGCGGTGACCATCGATATGGCGCGCGGCGGCTTGCGCCTGCATCCCGATACGGCGCGCGCGATTCGCGGCGAGGAAAACGGCAAACGGCGTGTACCCTGGATGTTATGGGCGCCTTGGCTGCTTGCGGCGGCTCTGTTGGCGGCGCTCGTGTTCCGCTAAAGTCGGCACTTATAAAATCTGCGCTTAACTGTTGGAATCCAGACGTGCTTGAAAATCGGCGCATCCTTCTGATCGTCGCTGGCGGTATCGCCGCCGTCAAAGTGCCTGACCTGATTCGCAGGCTTCGCGAACGCGGTGCCCATGTGCGCTGTATCCTGACCAACGGCGGCGCCCAGTTCGTGACGCCGCTGACATTGGCCGCCTTGTCCGGCGACAAATGCTACCAGGACCTGTTCGACCTCAAGGATGAGTCCGAGATGGGTCACATCCGCCTGTCGCGCGAAGCCGATATTATTCTCGTCGCCCCTGCCACCGCGGACATCATGGCGAAGATGGTGGCCGGTATGGCCGACGATCTGGCCACCACGGCGCTGCTCGCGACCGACAAGCCGGTGATGATCGCGCCCAGCATGAACGTAATGATGTGGACCCATCCGGCCACACAATCCAATTTGCAGATCCTGAAAACCCGCGAAGTGAAAGTCGTCGGACCCAGCGCCGGCGATTTGGCGTGCGGTGAAGTCGGCAACGGCCGCATGGCGGAAGTGCCCGAGATCATCGCGGCGCTCACGCGCTTTTTCCAAAAGAACGACGGACGCGGACCTCTCACGGGATACAAAGCGCTGGTGACCAGCGGGCCGACCCTCGAGCCGATCGATCCCGTGCGCTATATCGCCAATCGTTCGTCAGGCAAACAAGGCCACGCCGTCGCGACGGCGCTCGCAGAACTGGGCGCCAGCGTGACGTTAGTGTCGGGGCCTACACACGAAGCCGATCCCGACGGCGTTGCGGTCATCCATGTGGAAACCGCGCGCCAGATGATGAAAGCCTGCAGCGAAGCGTTGCCCGCTGCCATCGTGGTGTGTGCCGCCGCCGTGGCTGACTGGTCGGTGGAAGGCGCGGGGCAAAAACTCAAGAAGGGCGACAAAACTCCGGCGCTGAAGTTCACTGAGAATCCGGACATTCTTGCGACCTTGTCGCAGCCCGGCCCGGGACGCCCCGGCCTCGTTGTCGGCTTCGCTGCCGAGACCGAGAACCTGATCGAGAACGCAAAGCTAAAACGCGCCAAGAAAAATTGCGACTGGGTTGTGGCGAACGATGTCTCGACCGGCAGTGGCGCATTCGGCGGCGATAGCAATACTGTGCATCTAGTGACAGCCGACGGCGTGGAAAGCTGGCCCACGTTACGCAAACGCGCGGTCGCCGAAAGATTAGCCGAGCGCATCGCCGCTTACGTTCAACGCCATTTATAAGGGTTTACGCACTGTGCCTGTGATCACTTCAGTTTCCATCAAGCGTCTGCCCAACGGCCACGATCTGCCGCTGCCCGCCTATCAAACTGAACATGCGGCCGGCATGGATCTTTGTGCCGCCGTTGAAACCG
>CAITZE010000183.1 GCA_903896775.1 uncultured bacterium | reverse complement strand
TGGGTCACGATGGCCTGCTCATGTGGCCGCGCATGTTTAAATCCGCCTTGATGTATCTGACGCCGTTTGTCCTCACGCTGGTTTTGGCCGGCGCGATACGTATTTTTGGCGGCCCGGAACGGGGCGCGCGCGCGGCGGGTATCGCGGTGATCATTGGGTTTGTTGCCTCATGGGGTATCTTTCTCAAACCCGGGTGGGCCCCGGTCGATGACTTTAGCCGCATCGGGCATATCGCTTTTGGCGCGGCTCTGGTGGGCCTAGCGCTCGATCTTATTGCGGCGAAGCGTTTCGTGGCGGCGATTGCCGCAGCTATTGTGATCCTGATTTCCGCGTGGGCGAGTGTGACGGGCACGTTGTCCTTGGCCGCACCCATGACCTTAAGTCTCGCCGCCCTTGTTGGTGGCTTAGCGGTGGTTGCCTTCTTAATCGTTGCACGGCTCGACGCTGCCCGTACGCACGGTGCTACCACGCTCATCCTCATTGCCGTCGCAGCTGTTGGCGTATCGTTCATGGCGCGCGTGGTATCAGCGCCGGAGCTAGCCGAGACCGGTTTAATGCTGGCTTTAGCGGTGGTGGCTTACGCAATTCTGCAAGCCGTACTGGCTTTGCCTGTGGGCGATAGCCTCGTCCTCGGGGCTGGCGCGACGGTGCTCGCCCTGGCCTGGGCTTTGGCCCAAAGTAAGCCCGAGGTTCGCTTGGCTCTGTTGCTGGCGCCCTTCATTTTCTTTGCCGAAGGCACCGCCAAGCGCGTGCCATTGCCGGAAGCGCGTATTAGCACCTTGCTCTATCCGCTGGTCCTGACCGCCGTAGCGGCCCTGCCGTTAACCCTGGCGGTGGTATTGGCCTACGTCATGTCTCACGCCGAATAATCCGCTTTAGCCGTATTTTCGCCAAGGATTGCCGATAGGCTCGGTTGCATGATCGCGCTCAATTGCGTAAACCTGAGATATTCAAATCTTGCTTTGTAACAATCACGTTTAACAACCGCAGAATGTCGTGAACCGTCCACTCATAGTCGCCATCCTCGGTGTCCTGGTTGTCGCAGCAGCCTTGGTGCTGAATTTCACGCTGCAGCGTCCCGGCGGCCTTAGCGGCGGGGCTAATGCTCCCGTTACGATTGGCCCAGGCTCGCCCAGTTTCGATGTCGTGCGCATCGACCCCAAGGGCAATATGGTCATGGCTGGCCGTGCTCAGCCCGGCGCGGTGGTCGTAATTCTCGACGGCGATAAAGAAATCGGACGCGTCACCGCTGACAATCGCGGCGAATGGGTCTTTCTGCCCAACACGCCGGTTGCGCCTGGCACGCGCCAGTTCTCGCTGAAAACGCCGGTGCCCGGCGGCAAGGATTTATTCTCGCAGAATGTCGTGGTGATGTCGGTGCCCGAGCACAACGGCGAAGTGCTGGTGGTCGAGCAATCGCGCGATGGCGGCAAGAGCCGCGTTCTGCAGGGGCCCAATGCGCCCGGCACAGGTTCGCTGACGGTTGATGCAGTTGACTACAGCGCCGACGGCAAGTTTGCTCTCAATGGCAAGGCCGATCCTGGCAGCACTGTGCAAATCTATCTCGATAATCAATTTATCGGCCGCGCTGTTGCTGATGCAAAAGGCGCTTGGGAAGTCGAGCCCACTAGCAAAGCCTCAGCCGGCAAGCACAGTATTCGCGCCGACCAGATTGGCGCCAACAACAATGTCATCGGACGTCTCGAGATCCCGTTGGTGCTCGATCCTGCCCAGGCCACGATGGCTCCAGGGGCGATCACCGTGATCAAAGGCAACAGCCTGTGGCGTCTCGCACGGCACACCTATGGTCAAGGCGTGATGTTCACCCTGATCTACGAAGCCAATAAAGACCTGATCAAGGACGCCAACCTGATTTATCCAGGCCAGGTCTTTAATCTGCCATCAAAGAACCGTCCTTAGGTTCTGCGGGCATTCCGGCTTCGTAGCCTTAGCCAGCGCTTCCCCCTGATTTTTTCCGCCAGCAATGTTATGACTGGGCCATGCTCCCGTTTGATGCCCCCAATTGACGTTCAAGGGGGCCAGAAAAGAAAGGACTCCCGAGGTGCCTACGTCCGACTCTCAGGCCGGTGAAATGAAATCCGCCGTTATCACGTGGCGGGACTATGTTCTGCCGCCGTTGCACCCGGAAGGTCCCGGCTTTGTCGCGATCTTCGCTCTCGCCAGTCTGGTGCTGTATTGGATCTGGACTCCGCTGGGCCTGGTCGGCTTGGCGCTGACAATCTGGTGCTTTTATTTCTTCCGCGATCCGGATCGGGTGACGCCCACCCGCGCTGGACTTGTGGTCAGCCCCGCCGATGGCGTTGTGCAGCTGATCGGGCCGGCATCACCGCCGCTCGAACTGGGCATTGGCACGGAACCTCTGACCCGCGTCAGCGTTTTCATGAGTGTGTTCGATTGCCATGTGAATCGCGCACCGATTGCCGGTGCGATCATTAAAGACGAGTACACGCCTGGAAAGTTCATCAATGCGACCATGGATAAGGCCAGCGAAGACAACGAACGCCAGTCTCTGGTCATCCGCACCTCGGATGGCCGTGATTTCGCCGTTGTGCAGATCGCAGGTCTGGTGGCGCGCCGCATCCGCTGCGATGTGCGTGAAGGGCAACATCTCTTGACCGGACAGCGCTTTGGCATGATCCGTTTTGGCAGTCGGCTTGATGTGTACCTGCCGAAGGGCATCGCGCCGTTGGTTGCCGTCGGCCAGAAGGCGGTCGCAGGCGAAACAGTGCTGGCAGATATGGCTTCCAGCGAAAACCAGCGCGACGGCGAGGTCCGCTAGATGGGTGATGACGATTCCGACCTGAACGACGAAGCCGACGATCCGTTGGATGTGCCGCGCAAGCGTTTCGGTCGGGGCGTCATGGGCAGCGCCGCGCGTCGGCGCTTAAAGAGCCTGTCGTTTAATCGGATTTTCCCGAACATCCTGACGCTGCTGGCGCTGTGCGCCGGCCTGACGGCCATCCGCTATGGCATTAACGGCCAGTGGGACCGTGCGGCAGCGGCGTTGGTGCTCGCGGCCATGCTGGACGGTGTCGATGGCCGGGTCGCGCGCATGCTGCGCGCGACGACGAAGTTCGGGGCCGAACTCGACTCTCTTGCTGATGCTGTCAGCTTTGGCGTCGCCCCAGCGATGCTGATGTATCTGTGGGTTATGCACGATGCCGGCGGGATCGGCTGGGCGTTGTGCCTGTTGCACGCAGTGTGCTGTGTGTTGCGTCTCGCGCGCTTCAACACCATGGTCGGCGCGCCCGACCTTCCGCCGTGGGCCCACAATTACTTCACCGGCGTGCCTTCGCCGGGCGGCGCAGGTATCGCGATCATGCCGCTGGTGATGTGGCTTTATTCGGACGAGAATTTCTTCCACACGCCGATCATGGCCGGCGCATTCCTGCTGGCGTCGTCGGTGCTGATGGTCAGTCGCGTGCCGGTCTATTCCGGCAAGCACATGCGTTTAAAGCCGCAGTGGGTCGTTCCGATCATGATTTTTATCGGCGCCTTCGCCGCATTCGCGGTAACCGATCCGTGGGCCACACTGAGCCTGGTCGGTGGGGCGTATATCCTGGCCATCCCGTTCAGCGCATGGTCTTTCCGCAAGCTGCAACTGCGTGCCCGCGCGGAATCGAAGGCCGGCACACGACCCGTCTAGGTCGGTTACCGGCCCCGTCTTATTCCGATTAAGCCTGTATCGATTGAGTCTGTGTCGATTAAGCCTGTGTCAGGACTTCGTCCGCGCTCGCTTGCTCGGTGCTGTGATCTGTCGCCAGGACCAGATACACCGCCGGCACCACGAACAAGGTGAACAGCGTGCCGATAGAGAGACCGCTGGCGATCACAAGGCCGATGCTAAAGCGCGATGCAGCACCTGCCCCGCTGGCGAAGATCAATGGGAACACGCCGAACACCATCGCCGCCGTCGTCATCAAGATGGGGCGGAAACGGATACTGGCGGCGGCTTCGATGGCTTCGAGCTTGGACTTGCCGGCGATTTGCGCTTCGTTGGCGAACTCAACGATCAGAATGCCGTGTTTGCTGATCAGACCCATCAGCGTCACCAGACCGACCTCGGTGTAGATATTCAAGGTCGCATGGCCGATGCCGACGTTGATGAAGATCAAAGCGCCGGCAATCGACATCGGCACCGAGACCAGGATGATGATCGGATCGCGGAAGCTTTCAAACAACGCCGCCAGTGCAAGATAGATGATGATAAGTGCAAAAGCGAAAGTCACCACGAAGCCACTGGCTTCCTGGATGTACTGGCGCGTCGGGCCGCCGTAATCGACGAAGTAGCCGGCCGGGAGAGTTCTGGCAGCAAGGTTCTGCAAGTATTCGAGTGCGTCGCCGAAAGCCACGCCAGGCATCGCCACACCTTGGATGGTAGCTGCATTGAGCTGCTGGAAGTGGTTCAAGGACTCCGGCACGGTTTTGGTCTCGATCGTGGCAATCGTCGACAGCGGCAGCGTCGAACCATCCGCGGCGCGGATATGATAGTCGAGCAACTGGTCCGGATTGAGGCGCGATCTTTGCTGCACCTGCGGGATGACCTTGTAAGACCGGCCCTCGATGCTGAAATAGTTCACATAACCGCCGCCCAGCATGGCGGACATGCTGTTGCCGATATCGCTCATATTCAGGCCAAGCTGCGTGGCCTTCTCGCGATCGATCACGATATTGGACTGCGGATGATTGATTTTGAGGTCGGTGTTCAAAAAGATGAACATGCCGCTCTTGGTGGCTTCCTGCAGGAATGCCGCGCTGACGTCGTTCAATTGTGAATAGGACTGCGTTGTTCCGATGGAAAATTGGAACGGCAGACCTTGCGCACCTGGCAGCGTCGGCGGCGCGAACACGGCAACTTGTAAGCCGGCAACTTTACTATAATCGGCTTGCAGTTCGGTTTGCAGTTGGGCTGCCGTTTTGGCGCGGTCATCCCACGGTTTCAGCACTTCACCGGCCAAAGACTGTCCCGGGAATTCCATTTGGAACAAGTGTTGAACTTCGGGATGGTTTTCCGAAAATCCGCGAATCTGCTTGTCGTAAAGCAGGCGTTGATCGAGCGTCGAGTTTGTGGCCGGCGTCGAGAAGGCCAGCAAGAAGCCCGCGTCTTCGGTCGGGGCCAGCTCGGTTTGCGAGCCGCGGTACAGGAAGAAGATGCTGCCCAGAATGATGACCGCGAAGGTGATCGTCACCGGCAGTGTCCGCAAACTGCCTTCCAGCATTCTCATATAGCCGCGGTGAACTTGCTCAAAGCGGCGGTCGATGAAGCCGATGAGTTTGGTTTCCCATTCCGACGACGACACGCCATGAGGACGCAAGAGGCGCGAGCACATCATGGGCGACAGCGTCAGTGCGATGATTGCCGAGATCGTAACGGCGCCGATCAGTGTGAGCGCGAACTCTTTGAACAAAGCGCCGGTCAGACCGGCCTGGAAGCCGACCGGCACATAGACGGCGATCAGCACGATGGTCATGGCGATAATCGGTCCGCCCAACTCGCGCGCGGCGAGCATGGCTGCCGGAATCTGCTTCATGCCTTCTTCGAGGTGACGGCTGACGTTCTCCACCACAATGATGGCGTCATCGACGACGAGGCCGATGGCGAGCACGAGTGCGAGCAGTGTGAGCAGATTGATCGAGAACCCGAAGGCCAGCATCATCGCCAAGGTGCCGACGAGCGACAACGGCATCGCCACGGTCGGGATGATCACGGCGCGCGGCGAACCCATGAAGGCGAAGATGACCACGGTGACGATTACCAGGGCTTCGATCAGGGTGTAGATCACTTCGCGGATCGCGGAATTCACGAAGTCGGTGGTGTCGTAGACAATTTCGGCTTCGAGGCCGGATGGCAGCTGCGCTTGAATTCCGGGGAAAACCTCCCGCACGCCTTTGATGACGTCCAGAAGGTTGGCGGACGGCGCGATGTTGATGCCGATAACAACGCTGTCTTTGCCGTCGAAGGTGAAATTCGACTCATAGTCTTCAGCGCCAAGGGTGACCTTCGCAACGTCCTTCAAGCGCACCACGGCGTCGCCGTCGTGTTTGATGGCAAGGTTCTCAAATTCTTCAACCGTATGCAGACCGGTGGACGCGGTGAGGGTGGTCTCGACCATCTGGCCTTTGGTGGTACCGATGCCCGAGATGTAGTCGTTGGCGGCAAGCTGGTTACTCACATCGCCGGCCGTCAGCGCATAGGCGGCGAGCTTGGCTGGGTCGAGCCAAGCGCGTAGAGCGAAGTTCTTTCCGGCCAGAATTTCAGCGGTCTGCACACCTTCAACGGCTTGCAGCTTGGGCTGTACGACACGCACGAGATAATCGGTGATGTTGTTCTGCGGCAAAACGCTGCTGGTAAAGCCGATGTACATAGCGGCTGTGCCGGTGCTGGTGCTGACCGTGAGCACGGGCTGCTGCGACTGCGGCGGCAGGCTATTGCGAACAGAGTTTACCTTGGTGTTGATTTCGGTCAGCGCTTTATTGGAATCATAGTTCAGGCGCAGATTGACCATGATGGTGCTGATGCCGCTGCGGCTGGTCGAGGTCATGTAATCGATGCCGTTGGCCTGCGCGACAGCGTTCTCCAGCGGGGTTGTGATAAAGCCTGCCACGACGTCCGGGTCGGC
Source organism: uncultured bacterium (assembly GCA_903896775.1). Lineage (GTDB taxonomy): Bacteria > Pseudomonadota > Alphaproteobacteria > Rhodospirillales > Rhodospirillaceae > SHVO01. The sequence continues at coordinate 290 of CAITZE010000183.1, read as the reverse complement.
GCCGTAATAGGACGTTGTCACCGTCACCACGCCGCTTTCCGTGTGAGGATACTGTTGGATCGGCAGTGCACCGAAGGCGCGTAAGCCCAGCACCAGGATCGTCAAACTGATGACGGTCGCAAGAACCGGACGCTTAACGAAAATATCCGTGAAATTCATGGCCGGGGCCTATTTATCCACGGGCTTGGGATTGGGGTCTGTGCTCGGTTGCACGGCGTTATTGATGATCAGCGGCGTGTCATTCTGCAGTTTCTGCTGGCCTGCAGTGATGACGACGTCGCCTTCCTTGA
>CAITZE010000182.1 GCA_903896775.1 uncultured bacterium | reverse complement strand
TGGCGTGTGAAAACGCGACTGCATTAGCTCGACCGCCCGTTGTGGCGAATATTTGAGCCAGGGGTTGAATTTAGCTCCTCTATTGTGCGGCTTTTCGCAGCTTCTTGTGTGAAATCATGATTTTAACAATCGCATAACAATTTTTTACAAGAAACTTTGAGTATTCAACCACTCCGTTTCTTACAATCCTTGGTGTCGGTGGAGTGGGAGCTCCGTGGGGACCGGCCAGTATGCAGGATGGAAAACATCCGCATAGAGCTTCACTTCAGGTTGGGGAATTAGACCATGGACGGTGGTAACTCGATTAAATCGGAATCCGGCAAAGGCGCGCCCGCGAATCGCGCCAGCTCGATCGACCGGCATGTAGGCGCACGCATTCGCGAACGCCGCATCATGTTGGGCTTAAGCCAACAACAGATGGCCGACATGATCGGCGTGACCTATCAGCAGGCCCACAAGTACGAGCGCGGCATCAACCGCATCTCAGCGGGCCGTCTGTATGAAATCACGCGCGTTCTGAACGTGCCTATCACCTATTTCTTCGAAGGTCTCGAAGTTGGCGAAGAAGACGCGATGAACCCGCGTCAACGCATGTGTCTTGAACTCGCGCGCAACTTCGCGAGCATTGGCAATCAGAAGCATCAAGAAGCGCTCAGCCAGTTGGCCCGCGCGCTCGCCGTTCAACAGTAAAGTTCAGCAGTAAATTAGATACGGGGATGGGCGGTATGGCCGGGGCAGCAAGCCCCGGCCATCCACTCCGCTCTGACATCCTCGTCTGATTCACGCGCGAGAAATTCCTCACTGCGGCTTTTGATATCCGCTTCAGGGGCTAGGCATTGCAACGCCCACACCGCCGCACCGCGCACAAGCGGGTGCTCATCGCTCAATAATTTTCCCACCGCCGGCAAAAACGACGCATCACCACTGTTGCCGACCGCGATCAATACATTGCGGACGAAACGCGCGCGGCCAATGCGCTTGACCGGCGACCCCGCAAACAGAGCGCGAAAAGCTGCGTCGTCGAGGTCAATAAATCCTTTAAGCGTCGGTGCCGTCAGTTGCGGACGCGGCAGAAAATCCGCTTCTTCTGTCATTCGCGCGAACTTATTCCAGGGGCACACGGCGAGGCAATCGTCGCAGCCGTAAATGCGGTTTCCCATCAGCGCGCGCAACTCCCGTGGAATTGGGCCTTTGTGCTCGATGGTCAAATAGGAAATGCAACGCCGCGCATCCAGCTTGTAAGGCGCAGTGAAAGCGGAGGTTGGGCAAATGTCGAGGCACCGGCTGCACGCGCCGCAATGATCCACTTCGGCGGCATCGACTTCGATCTCGAGCGTCGTGAAGACCTCGCCCAGAAACAGCCACGAACCAAAATCACGCGACACCAAATTTGTGTGTTTGCCTTGCCAGCCGAGACCAGCTTGCTGCGCTAGCGGTTTTTCTAAGACCGGCGCGGTATCGACAAAGATTTTCTCATCGCCCCAGCTCGCGAGCCATGTGGCAAAGCGCTTCAGGCGTTTCTTTAAGACGTCGTGATAATCACGATTGCGCGCGTATACACTGACCGTCGCCGCGTCCGGCTGCGCGAGGGAGGCGCGT
>CAITZE010000181.1 GCA_903896775.1 uncultured bacterium | reverse complement strand
CATCCAACGTCCCTCGAAAGGCGGCGTTGTCTTTGGTCCGACAGAGCCGCCTTCGGGCGGTGGTGGCCGCGGCCCACGTAAACCTTATCCGCCGAAAGATGGTGGCAAAGGTGAGCCGGCTCTCGGCAAAAAGGTGTGGCAGCGCGAAACCCCAGTAAAAACAGACGCGCCGCAAGCGCAAGAGGAACGCCCCAAATATGAGGGCAAGCCTCACTCCGAGAAAAAGTACGGTGAGAAGAAATACGGTGAGAAAAAGTTTGAGAAAAAGTTCACCGGTGAAAAGCCACATGGTGAGAAACAGCACGGTGAGAAAAAATTCGGCGGAAAGCCTTTCCGCGGCAAACCTCACGCCGGAAAATCGCCCGAGGGCAAACCGTTTGCAGGAAAACCATTTGAGGGTAAAGCTCATGAAGGCAAGCCCTTCAAAGGCAAGCCGTCCGGCGGCAAGCCCCACGCAAAACCGTGGAGTACGCATAAGAAGCCGCCTAAAGGGAAAAAAGGCCCGCGCTAATTTCCATGGCGCCTTCTTCGCTTAAACCACCAAGCAAAACCAAGCACGCGTCGAAGCTCGGCGCAATCAAGCTGCTCTACAAAAAGAATTCTGGCACGTTGACCTATGTGCAACGCGGCGGCAATCAGAGCGCTGTCGACCGCGACGGTGTCAGCCTCGACACCTATGTCCACGCCATTTACGGCCTCGCGTTACAGAAATCTGCAATGCGCGTGCTCATGATTGGATGCGGTGGCGGCACGCTCGGCAAAATGCTGTCCCAGGCCGGAAAACGAGTGACGATTGTCGACATCGACAAAGCATCCTTCAAACTGGCACGTAAGCACTTTGGATTGCCGGATGATATCGCCTGCCACATGGGCGATGGTCTGGCCTTTATGCAGAAAACACGAACTCGGTTTGACGTGGTGATTGTTGACGCCTTTATCGGCGAGAAGATTCCAACCCACATGACAGGCGATGATTTCTGTAAGGCTGCGCGGCGCTGTTTAAAGTCGAGCGGCACACTGTTTATGAACGTTTGCCTCGACGATAAAGCCGATTTCACCGCTGATAATCTGACCAGCCGTTTTTATACGCATGGATGGGCAACGCGCCTTCTGGATCAGCGCGGCAGCGCCCGGAATGCAATCGTCGTCGCCGGAAATGTGCAGGGCCTACGACGCCCTCGCCTGCTACATATTCCACAGACGGAAGTCGCGCGGATCAAAAGAGAACTCGGTGGAATGCGATTCAGGCGTCGCCGCGCGAAATAATTGGGGCCTATCCGGCCGCGCGTTGCTTTTCGGCTTCGCACTTATGCGAGCATTGCTCGATACGCTGCATGTGTTCTTCGCCCCAGGCACAAAGCGGCCTCAAGGCTTCCGTCAGCGACACACCGAAATCCGTCACAGCATATTCGACCCGCGGCGGCACTTCTTTGAAGTCTTTGCGCGACACGATGCCGTGGGATTCCATTTCCTTGAGTTGCTGGATGAGCATCTTCTCGCTAATACCTTCGACGAGGCGCTTGAGTTCCCCGAAGCGGTGCGGGCCTGAGTGCAGGTGCCACAGGATCAGCACCTTCCATTTGCCGCCGATGATATCGAGGGCGGCATCGAGACCGCATGTATAGGTTTCGTCGGCTTCGTTTTTCATCGGACTCCCTGGAGCGGCAAGAAAACTGCCGCATCTTGAACTCTACTTACTTATAGGTAGGTACTTGCGTAAAGTAAAGCATGGTACTATCTTCTCGCACATGCACAACAGACTTCGCAATCGCGAAGTTATCCTGTTCTCCATTTAACTCATTGTTATTTGGTAGAAATTCCCATGGCGAACGTTATTGCAACGTCGTTCTCCACCTTCAACCGCCGCCTCCTGTCGGGCGCCGCTATCGCTCTGGTCGTAGCGGGTGGACTTTACGTCACACATAGCAGCAGCGCCGGGCAACCCGCGCAGCCCGCTGCGCCGGCGATTCCTGTGGTCACACAAACCCTCGCTACGCAGAAGGTTCGCGTCTGGTCCGAGTTTTCGGGCCGCCTTTTTCCTGTCGATTCCGCCGAGATCAGACCTGAAGTCGCGGGACGCATCACCAAGGTGTTGTTCGACGACAGCCAGATTGTCAAAGCCGGCGATGTTCTCCTGATCATAGACCCGCGCCCCTATCAGGCGGCCGTGACCAAAGCCGAAGCAGCGCTCGCGACCGCGCGTACGAATGCCGACTTTGCTGTCGGCGATCAAAAACGCGCTGAAGGTATGATCGCCAGCCAGGATATTCCCCAGCGCACTTATGACGAGCGCGCCAATGCGGTGCGTGTCGCGCAGGCCAATGTGAAAAGCGCCGAAGCCGATCTCGACCGCGCGCGGCTCGATCTCGAGCATGCTTACGTACGCGCGCCAATTTCCGGCCGCGTCAGCCGCGCGGAACTCACCGTTGGTAACCTCGTGCAGATCACGACGGGCGCACCGTTGCTGACAACAATCGTTTCGAACGATGCCGTGTACGCCGATTTCCAGATCGACGAGCAAACTTATATGGAAAGCGTGCGCACTACCGCCAACGGTCGCGATCAGGAACGCCAAATTCCTGTGCGCTTGACGGTCCAGGGCGAAAAGGAACATGTCTATAGAGGCACGATCCACAGCTTCGACAACCACATCGACGTCGCAAGCGGAACGATCCGCGCCCGTGCCAAGTTTGACAATGCCGACGGCGCCTTGCTCCCGGGTATGTTTGTGTCCGTCAGCATGGCGAGCGGAAATGAAAAAGAAGCGTTGCTCGTTCCCGAACGTGCGGTGAGCTTCGATCAAAGTAAGAAGTTCGTCTACGTCGTGGGTAACGATAATAAAGTCGCTTATCGCGAAATCACGCTTGGTAAGGAAGCCAAAGGCCAACGCATCGTCACCGACGGTCTGGCCAGCGGCGACCGCGTGATTGTCGATGGCGTGCAGCGGGTACGCCCCGATGCCATCGTGAACGCTAAAGAACTTCTTCCCGTAGGCAACGAGGTTGCCGCCACCGACGATAGGGATGCGCGCACTCCGCGCTAAACTGCCATGAACGTCTCACGCTTTTTTATCGACCGGCCGATTTTCGCCGGAGTGATTTCGCTCGTCATTTTTTTGGCGGGTCTCGTGTCACTATTTCAGCTGCCGATTTCCGAATATCCTGAAGTCGTGCCGCCGACCATTGTCGTGCGCGCAAATTTCCCGGGCGCTAACCCGAAGGTCATCGCTGAGACCGTCGCGACTCCTTTGGAAGAAGCCATCGCCGGTACAGAGAACATGTTGTACATGGAGTCTCAGGCCACGACGGATGGTCTGCTGACCGTCACCGTCACCTTTGCGCTGGGCACCGATGCGAACCTCGCCCAGCAGCTGATTCAAAACCGGGTCAATCAGGCTCTGCCCCGCCTTCCCGACGTGACTCGTTCGCTGGGTGTCACGACT
>CAITZE010000180.1 GCA_903896775.1 uncultured bacterium | reverse complement strand
TCGCCGGGTGGTGCGCCGCGTCACTTCACGAAGCGTCGTTAAGTAAAGCGCCGTTAAAGATCTTTTTGCGGCGGTTGCCGCTGATATTTCGTCATAACTCCATAACGGCAGGAGAGTACGATGCGCCAATACAGATATAAGGTCGGGCAGGTCGTGAAGATTTTCCCACGCGCCGGCGCTTACGTGCCGCGCCCTTCGGATAAAGTCACGCTGCGCGACAGCCGTTTCGAAGTCATGCGTTTGCTTCCCGAAACCGGGTCAGACTATCAGTACCGGATCCGCAACGCGGCCAACGGCCAAGAACGCGTCGTGGTGGAAAGCGAAATCGGTCTTATTGAATCGTAAGGCCGGCTTTTTTGAGATGTGGGCCTAAGCGTCCGCTCACGAACAATCCGAACATTCTGAAATCGCTTACGAACGACCACCACGGATGTACGAATGTGGCGGGGCGGTTGTGCTCCACCGCGACATGGGCGGCCCAGGCGAAACCGTAGCCGGCAAAAGGCATGGCGACGAGCGCCCAGGCATCTGCGACAACACCGTAAACCAGCAGGCTAATCGCGAGCGCCGAGCCTACATAGTGCAGAGCGCGCGTTGCCGGTTTGGCATGCTCGCGCAAATAGAACAGCCAGAAGTCGGCATACGTCGCGAATCGTTTTGTTTCAGGCGTATCCACCATGTTTCAAGTATGGCCGATTTTCCGGGGAAATGTTGATTGCGAAACGTTGATTTCAGGGGCCGACGGGCGTAGTTTGCCGCACCTTTTGGACCGTGGCAGCGCATGACGCGCGGGATCACGTAAACATAAACGAGAATAACGGATTATGGCTATGCCCGATACCTCACGCACCCCCGCCCGCCGCGACGGTTATGTCGTCGCCGTCATTGGCGCAACCGGCAACGTCGGTCGCGAAATCCTGAACATTCTCTGGGATCGTAAATTTCCGATCTCGAAAATTCACGCGCTCGCTTCTCAGCGCTCCGTCGGTCAGGAAGTCTCCTTCGGCGAAGACGAAATTCTGAAAGTGCAGAACCTCGAAACCTTCGACTTCAAGGGCGTCGACTTTGCGTTATCTTCGCCGGGCGCCAAGGTCTCGGCGATCCACAGCCCGCGCGCCGCGGCGGCGGGTTGCGTCGTCATCGACAACACCTCGCACTTCCGTATGGATCCCGACGTGCCGCTGGTGGTGCCGGAAGTAAATCCAGAAGCCATCGCGCGCTACAAAAAGAAGGGCATCATTGCCAATCCCAACTGCTCGACCATTCAGATGGTCGTGGCGCTGAAGCCGCTGCACGACGAATTCAACATCAAGCGCGTCGTGGTTTCGACCTATCAGTCGACCTCCGGCAAAGGCAAATCTGCGATGGATGAACTCTTCAATCAAACGAAGGGCATCTATGCCAACCAGCCGGCGTCCGCGACCAAGTCGGCGTTCACCAAGCAGATCGCTTTCAACGTCATTCCGCATATCGACGTGTTCCTCGATGACGGCGATACCAAAGAGGAATGGAAGATGGTGGCCGAGACGCGCAAGATCCTTGATCCCGCGATCAAGGTGCATGCCAACTGCGCGCGCGTGCCGACCTTTATCGGTCATGCCGAATACATCAACATCGAAACTGAAAAGCCGATCACGGACAAAGCCGCGCGCGCGATTCTCGCCAAAGCGCCGGGCATCAGCGTTGTCGATCTCCGGGCTGACGAAGGCTATGTCACGCCCGCCGAAATCGCCGGCGAAGACGCGGTCTTTGTCTCGCGCATCCGCCGCGATTTCTCGGTCGAAAACGGCTTGTCCTTCTGGTGTGTCTCGGACAACTTGCGCAAGGGCGCTGCGCTCAACGCGGTTCAGATCGCCGAAGTTTTGGTGAAAGAATACCTGGGCGCGAAGCGCTAATTTTTTAGCGCTTTAGCGGCTCAGCATTTTCAGAACGGTCACCACCAGCACCAGCACGCCCGACAGTGCGATGATACTGCCTGAAATTTTGTTCAGGCGGGGCAGACCTTTGTGGATGAATCGGTCGCGCAAAATCGTGACGACCGACGAGAGAACCAGCCACCAGATGGCGGAGCCGGTAAACACGCCGACCACCAGCCAGAACGCACGCCCCGGCGAAGTTGAAATGTCGATCGGTCCAAAAGCCGCGAACACACCGGCCGCTGCGATCATTGTCGCAGGATTTGCAATGGCCATGGTGAAGGCTGCGGCAAAGTCCCGGCGCAGACTTTTAACGACAATGTGCCCATTAATGGCGATGCCCGGCGTGCGATAAGTGCTGATCCCCATGCCCAACAAGAGCAGCCCGCCCATCAAACCGATGACGTTCTCATAATCCAGTACGAAGCTGCTGATAACCGTGATGCCGAGGCCGGCGACGGCGCCGAAAGACATGTCGGCTAACGCAGCGCCCAGCCCGACGATAAAAGCCTGTGTGTGTCCCCGTGCGAGGCCGCGCCGGATACATAGGACCGCGACCGGACCCATAGGTGCGGCCAAGGCGAATCCCACAACAATGCCGCGCACAAAGGCCAAATCCAAAAAGGCCGGGGTGATTGCCTTAAGATCCATGCCTGGGCTCGTACACTGTTTTCCGCCAGTCCTGCAAGACTCCAGCCTATGCGCACTGGACCGCAAGCGGGCCTTTGGCTATCACGGATGAAGAACAGCGGGGAGAATACAAGACATGACCTCTAATTCTGCACGCACGCGGCCGCGCCGCAGCATGTTGTATATGCCCTCTTCAAACGCGCGGGCTTTGGATAAAGCGAAGACTCTCCCAGCCGACGGTTTGATTTTGGACCTCGAGGACGCTGTTGCACCGGAAGCAAAAACCAGCGCACGCGCCGCGGCTGTAAGTGCTGCCAATTCCAAAGCTTACGGCGCACGCGAGATTTTAATCCGAGTCAACGGCCTCGACACGCAATGGTTTCGTGACGATCTCGCGGCGGTGGCGGGTTCTGCTGCCGACGGCGTGGTCGTGCCGAAGATCAATACACCCGACGATCTACGCCACATCGATGAGATATTGCGCGCCGCGGGCGCGCGCGACGATCTCAAATTGTGGCCGATGATGGAAACACCGCGTGCAATTCTTGCGGCTGACGCCATCGCGGCCGCCAGCCCGCGCCTCGCGGGATTCTTGATGGGAACCGCGGACCTTGCCAAGGATTTGCATTGCGCACATCCCGCAGACCGCGCGCCCATGCTGTATGCTTTACAGCGCTGTATCCTCGCAGCACGCGCTTATGGCTTATTGATATTGGATGGCGTGCATGTGGATATCGATGACGAAGCGGGTTTTGCTTTGGCCTGTCGCCAAGGGCGCGATTTAGGCTTCGACGGCAAGACTCTGGTACATCCGCGTCAAATTACGGGTGCGAATGCGGCTTTCGCGCCGTCACCGGCAGAATTGGAATGGGCGCGCCGTCTTGTAGCCGCACACAAAGAAGCGGCTGCGCAAGGACAGGGTGTCACATTATTGGATGGGCGCTTGGTCGAAGTCCTGCATGTACAACAGGCACAATATCTCATGGCCCAAGCCGAAGCGATTTCCGCGCTCGAACGCGTATAGAAAAATATAGACGAAGAAAAGGCGCTGCCGTTTCCAGCAGCGCCTTTTTTAGCAATAGCCCGTCGCGTTAGCGCAGGCCGAGACCTGTAGAGGCCGAACCCGACGCAGATCCACGATTGCTGCTCACCGAGGCCGAGCCGTTGCCGCTGGCCGAAGATGAGGCTGCGTTGGCACTGCCATTGACGCTTGCGCCGTCGGCGTTTTGAGCTGCGCGTGCCGCCGCCGCGTTCAACTGCGCCGTCGTCGCGCTTCCTGCCGCAGCGCCGCTGGTTGCAGCCGAACCACTCGCAGCCGTACCGGACGCAACGGCTTGATCAGCAGCCGCATTGCCCGAAGCACGGGCTCCAGCAGCTGTATTATTAGCAGTATTCATAGCGCCGTTGGCTGTACCCGAAGCCGCAGCGCGGCCATTTGCAGCAGCGCGCGAGCCGGTGGTGACACCGTTAGATGCTGTGCCACGGGCTTTACCTGCCGCCGAACCGACGGTGTTTGCAGTACCGGAGGCGGCTCCATCGGCATTCGCGGCGGCGTCGTTCGCCGTCGAGGCTGCGCTGTTTGAGGCACCCGTCGTGTTTACCGCACCAGAAGCAGAGCCGGTCGCGCGGCCAGCCGCACTGCCGCTCATGCCAGCCGCGTTACCGCGCATCGCGCCGCCCGCCGCGCCAGTGGCTCCGGCGCCTGCGCCCAGCGCGCCGCCGCCAACGCTACCAGCTGTGCTCGCGCCGCCACCAAGGGCGCCGCCGACTGCACCGCCGCCAATACCCTGGGCGTAAACTGGCATCGCCGCGAAGGCGACAAACGCTGTCGTCAAAAGAAACTTTTTCATGATTAAACTCTCCTGCTTGTTGTTGACGCGAATATTGTGTCCGCAATGTTTCGCTCACCTTAGAACGTCGCCATTACGTCGAAATCGAGTGTGAAACTGGGTATTATTAAGGCCGCGACCGGCTTAACGTGTGTTCGCCCGAATTGAACGTCAGGCGCACAACTTTTTTGTGAACTGGTCGTTATGCCGGCAATTCCTCCACCAAAGGAAAACTCGGGGCGTGGGGGATTTGTTCCGCAATTTAAGGAGATGTTCGAAATGCAAACGCGAGCAAAAGGCGCAACGCTTGTTGCCGGCCTGTCTTTGGTCGTGGTCTTGGCCTGCGCATCAGCAGAGGCTGCGCAACTGACGCTGCCCGGCGGCGGGGTTGCCACCTATCAGCAAAATAATGTCGGCTCGGGCGGAACGGGAACGCTCAGCGGCACCATTCAGCAAGGCGGCTCCAGCAGCAACTTCTCCTGCTCTTATGACGCCGTTTCCGGACAACTCTCCGGCTCTACGTCATGCGCGCAGATCGCAGGCAGCCTCGGTGTCACACAGCTTGAGCGTCAAATCGTTGGCGCGCGCGTAAACGCTGCGTCCAATCTTCAGGCCACGTCCAATCTGCAACTCCTCGACGACATGCTGCAGCGTCAACTCAGCGGCGATACGAGTCTGAGCGTGCGGGCCTCCGGCATCCCGCCGACGGCTTCAGGCAATGCGGCGTATAATTCGCTCAACCTTAGTCCGTTCGTTTTCGGTGGCGGCAGCTTTGTCGACGACAATCGCCCGGGCTTGGAAAAGAACGGCCGCAACTATGTCGCAACCATTGGTCTCGATCACGTCGAAGGCAGTACGACCTTTGGCGGCTATGCCGGCTACGCCAATACGCACATGAATCTGTATAGCCTCAATGGCGACCTTTCGTCCGATGGCTGGCTGATAGGCGGCTATGTCACGGAGACACTTTCACGGCAGTTCTCGGTGACGTTGTCGGGCAACTATTTGGGATCGAGCGTCGACCTCAATCGTACTTTCGCGTCAACGGCAGTGACCGCGCGATACGGCCACGAGGAATTTTCCGGCTCGTTCACGGGCAATATGATGGTGATCTCCACCCGCGATCTTGCGCTGACAGCCATGGCAGGCGCCACCTACGGCTCTTGGCAGGACAATACCTATACGGACAGCCGCGGCATCACTTTCAACAAAGCCAAGGGCGACAGCACCTATGTCAAAGGCGGCACCGCTCTGACATTCATGCCGACAAGCGTCATACGCCCGTATGGATATGCGACCTATAGCCGGCTATTGTCGGACCCGAATTATAACGGTCGCAATGCATTAGAAGTGGGCGGCGGCCTTGGTATGGGGACCGGCCGTTTCACCGGTTCGGTTGAGGCCGGTACGGTTTTGCTCCAATCCGGCCAAAGCAACTATACCGTGGGCGTGCATTTGCACCTCGCCGTCTAAATAAGGCCTATAAAACCAGTATTCAGACCGCCTCGGCGCCACCGCCGGGGCGGTTTTGCGTTTGTGCATGGCTTCCCGGCACCTTTTCGACGGCACCCTTAATTGACTTCAACCGATGGGGTGAGTAGTACTGGCCAGGAGCCGCCGGGGAGGGCGTCTCCTCGCCTAAAATTCTTTTAAACACTTTGCCTTAGCCACCCATTGCTACCTAGCGCATCGGACCCGTCATGACCCAAGCCGCGAAACCCGCCGCCCGGCCGCTGTCGCCCCATCTTCAAGTCTACCGGCTGCCTTTGGCCGCCTGGCTGTCCATCACCCACCGCATCACCGGCATCGGCCTGACGATTGGTACCGTGCTGTTGGTTTATTGGATCGTGAGCGCGGCCTACGGTCCGGACGCCTATGGGGCCTTCACTCATTTCATCGGCTCGCCGATCGGATATCTCCTGCTGTTGGGATTTTCCGTGGCGCTGTTTTATCACCTCTGCAACGGCATCCGGCATTTGTTCTGGGATGTGGGCCTCAACTTCGAGATCGCCGCAACCAAGCGCGCCAATATGATCGTGATCGCCGGAACCATCTTTCTGACGGTGGTCGCCTGGCTGCTGGCGTTGGCGTAAGGAGCTCGTACTCATGTTCGCCTCTCACAATCTTCGCTCGCCACTGGGTCGCGCGCGCGGCCTCGGCTCCGCCAAAGAAGGCCTGCATCACTGGTGGGTCCAGCGCCTGACCGCGCTGGCGCTGATCCCGCTCACGGTTTGGTTTGTTGCCTCCGTCGTCGGTCTGGCTGGTTCGGGCTATGAGGAATTTGTTCTCTGGTTGGCCAACCCCTGCAACGCCACCATCATGATCCTGTTTTTGGGCGTCGGCTTGCATCACGCCCAGGCCGGCATGCAGGTGGTGCTCGAAGATTACGTCAGCCATCATGGTTGGCGCATTGCCAGCATCATCGCCGTCAAATTCATATGCTACGGCCTTGCGGCCCTTGGCATCGTATCCACGCTGATCGTCACGTTCGGAGGCTAAGCGCCATGGCCGCATACAACATCATCGACCACGAATATGACGTGGTGGTCGTCGGCGCGGGCGGCGCAGGTTTGCGCGCGACCTTTGGCATGGTGCAGCACGGTTTGAAGACCGCTTGCATCACCAAAGTTTTCCCGACGCGCAGTCACACCGTCGCGGCTCAGGGCGGCGTCGGTGCCGCGCTCGGCAACATGGCCGAGGACAATTGGGTCTGGCATATGTACGACACCGTCAAGGGCTCCGACTGGCTCGGCGACCAAGACGCAATCGAATACATGTGCCGCGAAGCCATTCCGGCCGTGCATGAACTCGAACACTACGGCGTGCCGTTTTCGCGCACACCCGAAGGCAAGATCTATCAGCGCCCCTTCGGCGGCCACATGCGCAATTTCGGTGAAGCGCCGGTGCAGCGTGCTTGCGCTGCTGCCGACCGTACCGGTCACGCCATTCTCCACACGCTGTATCAGCAGAGCCTGAAACATAAGGCCGAGTTCTTCGTCGAATACTTTGCCCTCGATCTGATGATGGACCCGGACGGCAGCTGCCGCGGCGTCGTTGCGCTCGATATGGCGACCGGCACGATCCATCGTTTCAAGGCGCATCAGACGGTGATGGCGACGGGCGGTTATGGCCGCGCTTATTTCTCCTGCACCTCGGCGCATACCTGCACCGGCGACGGTAACGCGATGGTCTCGCGCGCCGGCTTGCCGCTGCAAGACATGGAGTTCGTGCAGTTCCATCCCACTGGCGTTTACGGTGCGGGCGTACTGATCACCGAAGGCGCGCGCGGTGAAGGCGGTTATCTCACCAACAGCAGCGGCGACCGTTTCATGGAGCGCTATGCGCCGACGGCAAAAGACCTCGCCTCGCGCGACGTCGTTTCCCGCGCCATGACCATGGAAATCCGCGAAGGCCGCGGCGTGGGCGATGAAAACGACCACATCTTCCTGCATCTTGAGCACTTGGGCGCAGAAGTGCTGCACCAACGCCTGCCTGGCATCACAGAGTCGGCTAAAGTTTTCGCCGGCGTCGATGCCACCAAGGATCCGATTCCAGTGCTGCCGACGGTTCACTACAACATGGGCGGCATTCCGACGAATTACATGGCTGAAGCTATCCGCCCGCAGCCGGGCAATCCGGATGCTGTCGTTCCCGGCCTCATGGCGATTGGCGAAGCGGCGAGTGTCTCGGTTCACGGCGCGAACCGTCTTGGCACCAACTCGCTGCTCGATCTGGTGGTCTTTGGCCGCGCTGCTGCCTTGCGCGCGAAAGACCTCATCAAGAAGGGCATGTCGCATCGTCCGTTGTCGAAGGACGCTGCCGATCTCGCCCTCAGCCGTCTGGAGCGTTTGCGCAATGCCAATGGTTCGCTGACCACGGCGCAAATCCGCAAGAACATGCAGCGCACGATGCAGAGCGACGCCGCTGTCTTCCGCACTTCCAAGACGCTGAAGGAAGGCTACGACAAGATGAGCGAAATCGCGGCCTCTTTGAAAGACATCAAAGTTACCGACCGCTCGCTGATCTTCAACACCGATTTGATCGAAGCGCTGGAACTCGAAAACCTCATGGCTTGCGCGCTCTCGACAATCGCCGGCGGTGAAGCCCGCCACGAAAGTCGCGGCGCTCATGCGCACGAGGATTTCCCCAACCGCGACGACGAAAATTGGATGAAGCACACGCTGGCTTGGGTGAGCAACGATTGGAAAGTGAAGCTGGATTACCGTCCGGTGCACACCTATACCCTGACCAATGACGTGAAATACATCCCGCCAAAAGCGCGCGTGTACTAGAGAGATAAGGAAACGCACATGGTTGAGTTCTCTCTCCCCAAGAATTCCAAGCCCACCAAGGGCAAGACTTTCGCACCGCCTGCCGGCGCCAAGAACGTCAAGCGGTTCGACATTTACCGCTATGATCCCGACACGGGCGCCAATCCGCGTATCGACAGCTACGACGTCGATATGGATACCTGCGGTCCTATGGTGCTCGATGCGCTGCTCAAGATTAAAGACGAGACCGATCAGACCCTGACGCTGCGCCGCTCCTGCCGCGAAGGCATCTGCGGTTCGTGCTCGATGAACATCGACGGCGGCAATACGCTGGCGTGTTTAAAGCCGATTGATGAATGCAATAGCACCGTGAAAGTTTATCCGTTGCCGCATATGCCCGTCATCAAAGACTTGGTGCCGGATCTCACGCACGTCTACGCGCAGTACGCTTCGATCGAGCCGTGGATGAAAAACGATACCCCGCCGCCCTCCAGCGGCGAACGTCTGCAGTCACCCGAAGAACGTGAAAAGCTCGACGGTCTGTGGGAATGCATCTTGTGTTTCTGCTGCACGACCAGCTGTCCCAGCTATTGGTGGAACGGCGACCGCTA
>CAITZE010000179.1 GCA_903896775.1 uncultured bacterium | reverse complement strand
GTCGAAGGCCGAATCGCCTTCCTCAAGGCTGAACTGCACATCACGCCGGCGCAGGAACCCTTGTTCAACGCCTTAGCCGAGGCGATGCGGGCCAACGCCACGGCGTTTGCCGATCTCGTCAAACGTGCGACGGCGAAGGCCATTAAGACCGGCGGCCAAGCGACCGAAGACACGCTGGACCAATTCGTGGATTTGCGCTTCATGGCCCGGAGCGCGAAACTGCCCCTGCCCCAGGCCGCTTTGGACGATGCCATGAGCAGCCTGTTCCCGCTGGTCTCGGCGGGTATCCAGCACAAAGTCGATACGGCCGAAGCCTGGGCCGAAAAACTGGAATACGCGGGCAACCTTGGCGAGCTGCAAGCCTCAGCCACGCAAATCCTGAAGGACGATCTCGCCCGCGACCTGGGCGCGGCTTTCGATCTCAAGACGGCGCAGTTGCAGGAACTCGCCGGCCGGGAAACCGACGTGGCCGAACGCGCACGGATGCTGGAGAGCCTTGCGAAAACCCGGCAAACCCGCGACGACCGCATCGTCGATGCGAGCGCCAACAACATCAACGTTATCGCCGCGTCGATGCAGAACGACAATATGTCGGAGGGCGGATCGCGCCCGCCCAGCGAAGTCGATGTACCGGAAGAACTCGCGGCCGGCACCCAGTCGTGCATCGAAACCGGCTTCGCCGGCAAACAAGATCCGGTGCAGATGCGCAGCCTGCAGGTGAATTGCATCAACTCCGGACGCCTGCCGGCGCAAGGCCGCTGTACAACCAATAACCTCGCCTTCCTGTGTTATGACGACGCACCCGGCACCGAGAAGATGACTTACGTTTATCGCGGTACGCCGGAAGAGCTTTACTTCCAGCACAAGTGCGGTTCCGACCGGCTGGTCAAAGGCGACCAGGTGCCCTCGTCCGGCGCGGCTTTCCGGGGGACCAATGTCTCGCTCGGATTTATCTGCGCGCCGCCTGCTGCTCAGTAGCCGCTGATCCATAGCAGCGGGTTTGGCACGCTTTCTGCACCTCCATCTCTGTAAGTGATCGCGCAGACTTAAGGCCGGCGTTTGGACGCCTGGCCCCGGGCGCGAGAACCGTGGAGGTTCGAAATGAGCGTTTCGGGCGTTAATTCATTGGTTTCGCTGCAAGAATCGCAGCTGACCCAAATCCTACAATTGCAGTCTGTGAAGGCCCGGGCCGAGGCCAATGCTCAGCAAAAGCAGGCGCAAGCCGCCAGCGACGGGCAGAATCTGCTGGGCGCAAACGACCAGGCGAGCGTCACCGATCAGGCTGTGACGGCGGCTCTGTCTCAGGTTCCCATGGAGCCTTTGGACCCGTCCCTCAGCCCCGAAAATATCAACGCGCTTTTACAGTCGTTGGATGCTCAGCAAGCATCGCTGAACACGACCACAATGCTGAGCGGTAGCGCGGTTGGTGCGAACGGAAAAACGCTGGTCGATTATCTGACCAATCCCGACGCGATGAGCACCGATGCGGCCAACGACGACAGCATGGCCGATGCGCCGTTAAGCCTCGTCGACACGCTGTCGTAGTATCAAGCGAGATCGCCCGCTTTAGTGAGCCCGCTTTAATGGGTCGGCGTCTCGGCGATTTTCCAAGCCCCATCTGGCTGCAGACAGGCTGTGCCGTAACCCTGTTCGTCCTTGCCACCAATGGTGACACGCTGTTGGAACTCGCGGCACTCGCGGCCATCGGGCGTATGACCATCGCGGATCGGCGTCACCGAACCGCTGGCGCCGTCGTCGTTCCAGACAATCTCATCATTGATCGGCGCGGTGGTGGCTTCGGCAATGGCCGCCTCGTGCGCGCGCAATTGCGCTTCGTTCAAGTCTTCATAAACATGGAGCTGCCAAGCCGTCAGACCAAGGAACGCGAAAGCCGCCGCATCGGTATAGAAAAATCCGAAGCCTAGATAACGCGGCCCATAGAAGCGGACCACGGGAATGGAACGATAAAAGCGTTCGCGCGCTACGAGAATGTGACGATAGCCCGGCGGATACCCGCGGCGCACTTCGACGATATGGCGACCCGGCTCGGCTTGCGCACTGGGATTGAAACCGACAATCGCACACAGGGCCGCGAGCGCCGGGATCATCGCCAGCGCCAAACGCCGACGGCGCGTGCCTGTGAAAGGCTGTCCCAAATTCTTCAAATTAAAACGTGTCATAACCACATCTCCGTCGGGTGTTTTTCTTTCACCGGATAACACCATTTAGGACGGACATAAGTTGGGAATCCTGCGCCTTTGGGAAATCCCCAGTTGATGGCTGCCAAGGCCGTCTTGACCGCGGCTAGGAACAATGTGTTTTATGAAACTGACACAAAAAAGGCGCTGGTTCTATTATGGTGCGACCCAGAGATGTAGCGATAATGCGTCTCTTGTTTTTCGATCTCTCGCCGCTCTGATGAGGATGTCAATTTGGAACGGCCGCTGATTGTCTGGTTTCGCCGGGACCTGCGCGTGGCCGATAACCCCGCGCTTTCCGCTGCTGTAGCGAGCGGCGCGCCAATCATCCCGCTTTATATTCTCGACGACACCGTGCCGTGGAGCCTGACCGGCGCAAGCCGCTGGTGGCTGCATGAATCCTTATACGCGCTTGGCGTCGATCTCGCCGAACGCGGCGCGCCGTTGATCTTGCGGCGTGGACGGGCTGCGGAAGTGCTCGATGCCGTGATTGCGAAAGCCAATGCAGCGGGTGTGTATTGGAATCGCAGTTACGAACCCGGCTCGATTGAGCGCGACAAGATCATCAAAAGCAAACTGCAGAAGGCCGGTCTCACGGCGGAAAGTTTCAACGGCTCGTTGCTGTTCGAACCATGGGAGCTAAAGACTCAAGGCGGCACACCTTTCAAGGTCTTCACCCCATTTTGCCGCACGGCTTTGAAAGCGCCGCCGCCGCGCGCGCCTTTGCCGGCACCCAAGGCGCTGTACGCCGTGTCTCGACAACCCGCGAGCGATGCGTTGAAATCCTGGAAGCTGCAACCCACAAAGCCGAATTGGGCAAAGGGCATGGCAGCAGTATGGACGCCGGGTGAATCGGTAGCGCAATCGTGCCTCGATACTTTTCACAGCGACGCCGTCACCGACTATGTGGCGGATCGCGATGTCCCCGGAATCACAGGCACGTCGCGGCTATCGCCTTATCTCGCTTTTGGTGAGATCAGCGCCCATCAGGCCTGGCATCGCGCGGCGCGGTGGGAACAAAGCGGTGGCGTCACAGGCTTTATGCGCCAGATTATCTGGCGGGAATTCTGCGCTCATCTGCTCTTTCACTATCCGCACATGCCTGAGCGTCCTTTGCGCGAGGACTACGCGGAATTTCCGTGGCGGCATGACGGCGACACCCTCAAAGCCTGGCAGCGCGGATTGACAGGTTATCCTATCGTCGATGC
>CAITZE010000178.1 GCA_903896775.1 uncultured bacterium | reverse complement strand
TGGCGCCGCGGCCTGCCGGTGGCTTTCGTCGGCGATTATCACACCACGACTTATCCGCAGTGGGCGCCGGGACAGCGCATCGCTATTCCGCTGGGTATCGATGAGCCGTTCCGCCATGCCAGCGAACGCAGCTCACCGCCGCCGCGCGCCATTTTCACGTCCAATCCGTTGCGTGGGCTCGATTGGCTACTCGATGTATGGAGCAACGTAATTCGTCCGGCGGTGCCGAATGCCGAGTTGCATCTTTTCACCGGCAGTACCACTTATCGTGACTCGCGTGCGGCTCCTGCTGAACGGGCCGGTGCTGTGCTTGAAAAGGCAAAGAACATGGCAGGTTCCGGCGTCGTTCTGCGTGATCCCGTAGCCCATGATAAATTGGTTGGCGAACTCGAAGCTTCACGCGTCATGCTTTATCGTGGCGATCCCGGCGAGACCTTCTGCCTGGCGCTCGCCGAAGCTCAGGCTGTAGGCGTGCCGGCTGTCGTCATGCCGATCGGTTCCATGGCCGAGCGGATTGTCGATGGTGTCACCGGTTTCGTCGCGCGGGATGACAAGGCTTTCGCCGATAACGCTATCCGGCTTTTGACCGATGATGGTCTTTGGCAATCTCAGCACCGCGCGGCGCTTGCTCGCCAGCGCAGCCGAAGCTGGGATATGGTTGCCGCCGATTTTGAGAGGCTGATGTCGTAATGGAATCGCCACGTATTCTTCAGGCTATCGCCGGGGCAGAGGTCGGTGGCGCCGAAGCCTTTTTCGAGCGTCTGGCGGTCGCCTTCGCCGAGGTGCATATCGCCCAGTGTTGTGCCATCCGCAGCAACGCGGCGCGGCGCGCCCATCTCGCCGCCTCCGATATTCCGGTCACCGAGCTGCCGTTCGGCGGTACGTTCGACATCTTCACGCGGCCGCGCCTGCGTCGCGCCATAGCTTCGTTCAAGCCGGATATCGTGCTGTCATGGATGAGCCGCGCGACGGACTTCGTTCCGACTGGTGCGCCACAGCAGAAAGGCTTCGTGCATCTCGCCCGTCTTGGCGGCTATTACGATCTCAAGCACTATCGTCATTGCGATCATCTCGTCTGCAACACCGAGGATCTTTGCACCTACGCCATCAAAGGTGGCTGGACGGAAGATCGGGTCCATTACGTTCCGAACTTCGTCGCTGCCGAGCGTGCTGTGCCGGTGTCGCGGGCGACGCTGGCGACGCCGGGTGACGTGCCGGTGCTGATCGCTGCCGGCCGCCTCCATCCCAACAAGGGATTCGATGTTCTGCTCGATGCCATGGCGCGCCTCGATGAGGCTCATCTCTGGCTCGCCGGTTCCGGTCCGCTCGACGCCCAGCTCAAGGCTCAAGCATGCCGTCTCGGCATTGCTGATCGCGTCCATTTCCTCGGCTGGCGAGGAGACATTATCTCGCTGATTTCCGCTGCCGATGTGCTGGTGTGCCCGTCGCGTCTGGAGCCACTCGGCAATGTCGTGCTCGAAGGCTGGGCTCAGGGCTCGCCTGTGGTGGCCGCCGCTTCGGCAGGCCCCGCAGCCTTGATCGAGGAAGGTCAATCCGGTCTTTTGGTGCCGATCGACGACGCATCGGCTCTGGCGGCTGCCCTGCAGCGCATTATCGACGACGGCGCGCTCCGCACGACCCTTGCCGACGGGGGCCGTTCCGCATTTGAGGCATCCTTCACCAAGGACGCTGTGGTCAAGCAGTACCAGGCGCTTTTCGAGCTCATTTCCAAGCCGTTGGCGGCGGCGCGTCAGGCGGGTTAAAGTCGCGCCGATGTGCGGTATTTCCGGTATTCAGGTTCGTGAGGGTCAGCCCAAAGAGGCGGCCATGTCCGCTTTGGCGGCGGCGCTCAGCCATCGTGGTCCCGACGGCGAAGGCCGCCTCGTCAACGGCAATACCGCGCTGATC
>CAITZE010000177.1 GCA_903896775.1 uncultured bacterium | reverse complement strand
AGCAGGAATCAAAGTAAGTGCGCGTTGGCGATTGTGAATAAAACGCCGCGGTGACGATTTTTCCCTTCATCGTCATCTCGTGAATACCGCGATCGGCCACATCGAGGACGCGGTCGAGCTGGCCGTACCAGCTATTATCCGTCGTGTTATGACCGGCGTCGGAAGACATCATCGCGTAACCGCGCTGAATGCCGTTGGCCAGGCCGCTGACGCCGCCCGGATTTGTCAGCTCGTTGAGATCGACCGTGTTGCCGTAAGTGATAGAGCCGATAAGGCCGCCCGGCTCGATGGCCAAGAGCTTACCGTTCCAGCCTGAGAGTGGCATCCAGATCTCGATGTTCACCGCGGGCTTCACCACCACGTGCACGCGGCAGAAGGGCGGGAGTTTATCAATGGCCGTTTCTCTGTTTCTTCCGGTAGCGCCTTCCGGCTGAAACTTGCCGGTGGTGACGGCTTCCGCGACGGTCACTTTGCCGTCGACCAAATCCAAGCCTTTGAGGCTTTCGCAGCTCGCACTGGGCTTCATGCCGGCATCGGATTTGCCGGCCGCGAGTGCATAAGTCGAAACAGAAGCGGACAGAAGCGCGCTCATCATAGCGCACCGAATCATTCGGCCCGCACGAACTTGGATTTGCATGATTTCCTCCCCAGGAAAGTAATTAGGCTTGCATCAAACACTTCGACATCTTTGCTTTCACGCGAGGCGATCGAACAAGCCACGCTCGCGGATAAACTTCGACGCTCTCGGCGTTGGTTCTGTATACAAATGTCGACGGATCGGATGCGGGGCGGAGTATAAATACGTAAATTTAGCGGCGCAAGCGGCGGTTCGGCGTCAAAGTGCCGATACTATGGGCTTTTCCGCACTGCACACGCGAGTGGCGTCACGGGGGGAGATGACGCGATGCTGATCCTGTTTTGCGCCTAGGAGCGAGGACGCGCGAAGTTGTGATTAGTCGGAAGTTTTTCCGGAGATACCCACTTTGGTGATGTCACTGACGGTGCAGCGATAGCCTTCGAAGCGGCCTTCGCTCAATACCGGCGTTCCGTTGACGATGAGTACTCTTTCGACGTCGTGTTCATCCTTGCGAATGAATGTGGCGTTGAGAATTCTCTCTCTGGCTTCAAAGCTGCGGCTGAAATCGACAGCGTTGACCTCTGCTGCGTCGATGCCGGCGGCTTCGAACAACGCGCGTCCGAGCGTATTTTCTCCGAAGGGAAAGTGCGCGAAATTGGCGCCGCCGGGCGGCAAGCCGCATCGCGAACACACGCACAAATCGTCGATGCCCGCAAAAAACCGCGTGCCAAAAAAATGCATGACCTCGCCGGTGCCTGCCCTTACCATGCGCCGCAGTATTCAAATCAATGCGAGGGCCGCGCCGTCGACACCTGACGGGCTTTGCTGGCCGAAATTTCGGGGGATCGCAAAATGACGCAAGCTGAACACGCTCAAGACGTGCCTCAAATCAAGTCGCGCCTGGGCGCGATTTTGCGCACGACCAGCGGCAATTTCCTCGAACAGTTCGACTTCTTCTTGTTCGGTTTTTATGCCTCGACCATTTCGAAGGCCTTCTTCCCGAGCGGCGATGAAGTCGCGAGCCTTATGCTCACCTTCACGACCTTCTGGCTGGGTGCGCTGATGCGCCCCGTCGGCGCCGTCATATTGGGCGCCTATGTCGACAAAATCGGGCGCCGCAAAGGTTTGATCGTCACCCTCGGCATCATGGCCTCCGGCACAGCGCTCATCGCCATCTGTCCGACCTATGCCTCTATCGGCGTTGCCGCGCCTTTGATCGTGCTCGCGGGCCGACTTCTGCAAGGCTTCTCGGCTGGTGTCGAGTTGGGCGGCGTCTCGGTATATCTGTTTGAGATCGCCAAGCCCGGACAGGCTGGTTTCTACACGTCTTTCCAATCGGCCAGTCAGCAGGTTGCAATTCTCGTGGCCAGCGTCATTGGCTATTTCCTCAGCATATGGATGGAGCCTTCGGGCATTGCCGCCGGTGGATGGCGCATTCCGTTCTTTATCGGCTGCGCGATTGTCCCGTTGATTTTCGTTTTGCGCCGCTCGTTGGAAGAAACGCCGGTGTTCCTGAAGATGAAACATCATCCGTCGTTCTCCGAGACAATGGCCAGCATTGTCAAAAATTGGAAGATCGTGCTGCTGGGCATGATGATCGTCGCGATGACGACGGTGACTTTTTACTTCATCACTGTTTATACGCCGACTTTCGGCAAAAATGTTCTCAAGCTCAGCGAAGCCGACAGCTTGGGCGTGACGATGGCGGTGGCCATCAGCAACTTCATCTGGCTGCCGATCGGCGGCATGATCTCCGACCGCATCGGCCGCAAACCCGTTCTTTTGGTCATCAGCATCCTCGCCGTTGTAACGGCTTATCCGCTTTTGAATTGGCTGGTGGATGGGCCGACGTTCAGCAAGATGTTGATGGTTGAGCTGGTGTTCTCGTTCTACTTCGGCGCTTATAACGGCGCGGCGATGGCCTCGTTGACGGAAATGGTGCCGGCAGAAGTACGCACGACTTGTTTCTCATTGGCTTTTGCATTGGCAAATGCGCTGTTCGGAACTTTTACGCCGCTGCTCTCGACGTATTTAATCCAAGCCACCGGCGATCGCGCCTCACCGGGATATTGGCTTATGGCCGCGGCAGCCTCGGGCGGCATTGCGGCGCTGGTGATCTATCGCGGCAAGGGCATTAAAACAATCGAACCCGACGGCGCGATTCATCGCCCGCCTGTTCATCAGTAACGCTCTTCCAATAGGGCTTTAGGCGGTCTCGAACATCATCCGGAAACGAACCTGGCCGGCCAGCTGAATATGCTGCCGCGCCAGACGTTCCGCCTCATCGGCATCGCGCCGCTCAATCGCAGCGACGATAGCGAGATGTTCTTTGCGCGCTTCCACCGGGCGGCCGGGAATTTGAAACGTCGTACCTGGCAGAAGACCGAGTGAATCCGAAAGCTGTGTGAGCGCCTGCATCAGATAACGATTGTGCGCCGCTTCACAAATAGCTTGATGAAGAATGCGATTGTTACGCCCATGCGCTTCGGGGCTGTTGCCGACGTCTTCGATGCTGCCGATCAACTCACGCATCAAGGCGATCTCACCTTCGGATGCATGCTGCGCTGCCAAACGGGCCGCAGCGCCTTCCAGCACGGTGCGTAAAGAATAGATTTCACGCACTTGCTGTTTGTCGAGGCGGATGAACATCACCCCGCGCGACGGCGCACCTTCGACAAGGCCATCCGACGCCAACCGGCGTATGGCTTCGCGAATTGGCGTGCGGCTGACACCCAGCCGCACCGCCAACTCGACCTCGCGCAAACGGTCGCCCGGCGAAAATCCACCGGAGCGCATTTGCTCGCGCAGCCACTGATAGACGTAGTCCGCCCGCGAAAGATTATCCGACTTCTGCTCGCCGGCTGATTCCGGCGGCGACATCGAAGAAATCTTTGTGACGGTCGACACTGCTTGCGACCTTAGGCGTGGACTTTGGGCTTCATGGCCGCACGTGCCGCCGATGTGCCGGCAAGGCGTCCGAAGACCGTTCCCGACATCAGGCCCGTGCCACCCGGATAGTTGAAGTAGAACAATCCGCCGACCATCTCTCCGGCCGTGAAGAGGCCGGGGATTGGAATCTGATCGGTGTCCATGACCTGGCCGCTCTCGGGATCGATACGCAGACCACCGAACGTAAAGGTGATACCGCAGCCGACTTGGAAAGCTTCGAAGGGCGGCTCGTCGATGGTGTTCGCCCAGTTGGATTTCGGAACATCGAGACCCACCGTGCCGCGGCCGTCCTTGATGTTGGCATTGAAGGGCACGTTTTTTTTGACGGCAGCGTTGTAAGCCTTGATCTCGGCGAGCAGGCCTTTCGGATCGACGCCTTCAAGTTTAGAGGCGAGTTCTTCAAGCGTATTGGCCGAGACTTTGCTGACACGCTTAATGCGATATTCGTCGCGCAAAAGACCGAGGACTTTTTTATCGAAAATTTGCCAAGCGAAATTGTCGGGCTGCTCGAGAATGCGCCGGCCGTATTTCGCGTATGTGTAGTTGCGGAAGTCCGCACCTTCGTCGACGAAGCGTTCGCCGCGCGCATTGACCATGATGCCCCAGGGATAGGAATGCTTCTGGAAGCCATCGCCTACGTCGAGATCGCCGAACTCCGGCGCGTTGTAGTCCCAACCTACAGCGTGACAACCAGACCAGTTGCCGGCGGGCGAAGCACCGATATCCAAAGCCATGCGAATGCCGTCGCCGGTATTGAAGCGGGTGCCGCGCACCTTCGCCAATTCCCAGCCTGGGCCCAGATATTTTGTGCGCCATTCGGTGTTTGATTCAAAGCCGCCGGTCGCCAGCACAACTGCAGGCGCGTAGATTTCGCTGATCTGTTCGCCCTGCTTCACGCGCACGCCCTGCACGGTGTGGCCGTCATAAATCAGCGACAGAACGCGGGCGCCGTATTTGATCGAAATACCGGACTTGGCGGCAATGGCGGTTTCCTGATCGACGAGGCCGGGACCACCGCCCCACGACTCAACCGTCAGCCCGCCCCAGAATTTGAAACGGCCGTCGATCTTGAAGGCCTGGCGTCCATAGATGGGAACGAAGCGCACGCCGCGAGATTGCAACCACTTCATCGAATCGTAGGAGCTGGTAACGAGGCGTTCGCACAGCGCAGGATCCGTGCGGAAGCGCGTGACGCGGAACATGTCGTCGAAAAACTGTTCGGTCGTGTATGAGCCGAAGTCCGTGCGCTCGATTTCTTCCGCCGAGAGGTCGGGCATCACCGACTTCAGATCGTCGAGGCCGTTATAAGCGAAACGAATCGCACCCGCAGTGAAACGGCTGTTACCACCGTTTTCCGGCTCGGGCGCGCGTTCCAGCATAATGACCTTCGCGCCACCTTCCTGAGCAGCAAAAGCCGCGCAAAAGGCCGCGTTGCCTGCACCCACGACGATGACGTCACAATCCCGCTTAGACATAGAGAACCCCTGAAATTTCTAGGTTTATTTGGTTATCGAACGAACGAATTGGGCGACTGTATACAACGGTATGCAGTGACGTTCAAGGCAGGTTTTGGAGCAATTCGGCGGCAGATAAACCGGTTTCGGAAGGTCAGCGCCGCCTCCCCGCAAGCTTGACCTGCGGAGTATAGGACTCGTCTCGAGAGACGAGCAACGCGATTTGTGATTTCGGGGTCGGGATAATGGAATCCACATGCAGCCTCATCGTATGGGCCACATGTGGATTGTCGTCGTATTCAGGCGCGAACGTTCGCACCCAAGATAGGCGTTATTGATTGATCTCGGGCTCTACGAGCTTTGCCAATTTGCGCAGAGACTCTTGCCAGCCGAGATAGCAGGCTTCGACCAGAATCACATCCGGCACGCCTTCTTGCACGATATTCACTTCCGTGCCGACAAGGACCTTCTTGAGCGTCACCGTTATATGCATCTCGCCGGGGAGATTGGCGTCGTCAAACCGGTCGGTGTAACGCAGGCGCTCTCCCGGCGTGAGTTCGAGATATTCACCGCCGAACGAATGGCTGTGGCCGGTGGTGAAATTCCGGAACGACATTTTGTGAGCGCCACCGACTTTTGTATCGAGCTGATGCACGGTGCAGGTGAAGCCGTTAGGTGGAATCCATTGCGCAATGGCATCGGGCTCTAAGAAAGCACGATAAATTTTTTCAGGCTTGGCGGTCAGCACGCGATGGAGACGAACAGTGCCTGGCATGGCGATCTTCCTTTCTTACGGCGCGCCCGGAATCGGCAGTACCGGCATCACCTCGACTGAGTCGCCCGGGAAGATCATGAAGTGCGGATGATTTTCGAACATCTTGGCAGCAGCTTCATGGGAGTCGGCCTTAACGATCGTGAAGGCACCCATGTGATTGCTGACGTCGGCGATGCCTTTGTCAGAGATTTTCTTCGTTTTGCCGAGGGGGCCGCCCATCGCGACGAGAGAGGCATGATGCTTCTCGACCCAAGCTTTCCAACCTGCGATGCCCTGCTGTTCCTTGGTGCGGCGTTCGGTTTCGGAAAGCGCGGTCCATGCCGCCCATCTTGGGTTGGTCTTATCGCCGATAAATACCGCGAGATAGGTGCCGGTGCTTTTTGGATCTGACGTGCTCATGCGTATTCCCTTTTTTTAGGTGATGATTGAAACAAAATTTCGATGTAGCGGCGTAAGTGGTCGACGCTGGCTGCCGCGACGGCGGCACTGCCCGTGGCCTTGGCGAGAATGAAAGCACCTTGCAAAACGGCTTGCGTGTGTAAACCCAAACTCTCGGCCGTCCAGTCGGGATCGAGGCCGTAAAGTTTGACGGCCGCAGCGATGTCCTCGGCGACCTTCGCTGCGTGCCCGGTGATGCTGGCCCCACACGCGTCTCGGATGTCAGGGCCGGTCTCATAGGCCTCTTGCACCATGGTGCCGACGAGGCAGGTGAACTCCGGCAGCTTCCCGATGAGGAGGCCTTTGCGAAAATCGATATAGCCGAGTACGCGATCGAGCGGATCGACGTGGTGTTGGTAGGGTGCCGCAGCAAAAAACGCGTTCGTCATTTCCGACCAATAATCGGCGGCAGCGACGGCGAGCGCCTCCTTGCTTTTGAAGTGATGGAAGAACGACCCCTTGGCGGCCAAAGCACAGCGGGATTATGGAGACGCTTACTGCGGCGGGCAGATTGAGGCTTCGCTGCGGAAGGTTCTTAAGGCCTAGTTGCCGTAGTCGATCTTCACACACGATGCCGCCGCGCGTGCGGCCTTGCGCGCCGCATCTGTATCGCCATTCCGCACCAATGCGAGAGCGACACCCATACGACGGTAAGGCCGTGTTGTCGGCTTTCCAAAAAGGCGCACGTCGATCTCGGTGTCGCTGTCCTGCGGCGTCAAAGCATCCTTGAGACCGGTGATGCGAAACTTGTCCGCCAAACGATCAGCCAAAATCACCGCCGACGCCGATGCGCCATGTTGCGTGATGGTCGGGATGGGCAAACCCAGAATCGCGCGCGCATGTAAATCGAACTCGCTGAGGTTCTGCGAGATCAGCGTCACCATGCCCGTATCGTGGGGCCGTGGCGACAGCTCGGAGAAAATCACCTCATCGCCCACCACAAAGAATTCGACCCCGAAGAGGCCGTAGCCACCGAGATTGTCGACGACCTTCCGCGCCATATCCTGCGCGGCCTTCAGGGCCTTCGCCGACATTACTGTCGGTTGCCAGCTCTCTTGGTAATCGCCACGCTCCTGGCGATGACCGACCGGCTCACAGAAAACGACACCCTCGCGGGTACGCACCGTGAGCAGCGTGATTTCATAGTCAAAGGCGACAAAGGCTTCGACAATGACGCAGACACGATCACCGCGCATGCCGGCCACGGCATAGTCCCAGGCCTTCTCGATGTCACTTTCCGGGCGCAGGGTGCTCTGGCCTTTGCCCGATGATGACATGACGGGCTTAACAACGCAGGGCAAACCGACCAACGCAACGGCGGCGCGCATCTGCTCAAGCGTTTCGGCGTAAAGGTATTTGGAGGTCGGCAAACCCAGCTCGACCGCCGCGACTTCGCGGATACGGTCGCGGTTCATGGTCATTTGCGTGGCGCGCGCCGAGGGCACGATGTTAAATCCGCGATCCTCGAAATCCTTCAGAACTTCCGTGCGAATAGCTTCAACTTCGGGAACGATGAAATCGGGTTTGTGCTTTTCGAGTGCCACGCCGAGCGCCGCACCATCCAGCATGGAAAACACTTCGGCTTCGTCGGCGACCTGCATGGCCGGCGCGTTGGCATAGCTGTCACAGGCGATAACATGCGCGCCCAGACGCTTAGCGGAGATCGTGAACTCGCGGCCAAGCTCGCCAGAACCGAGGAGGAGAATTTTGGCTGTGGGGGTCATGGCGCGCTGCTAAAGTGGGGGTTCATCGTTTCTCATTTTTAGACCATAGCTTTTGACATGTCGAAAGTCACACGCGCCACACAAATGCTCGATCGCGCCAAGGTCGCCTTTACGGTGCACACCTACGACTATGACGCCGGCGCCGACAAAATCGGCATGCAGGCCGCCGAAGCGTTGGGCGAGTCCCCCGCGCGCGTGCTGAAAACCCTCATGGCGCTGGTGGACGGCAAGCCGGTCTGCGTCATCCTGCCGTCGGACCGCGAAGTCGCCATGAAAAAACTCGCAGCGGCTGTTGGCGGTAAAGCCGCCGAGATGATGAAACCCGACGCCGCCGAGCGCATCTCCGGCTTCAAGGTCGGCGGTATCAGCCCCTTCGGCCAGATGAAAAAGCTGCGCACCGTCATTGAACAGGACGCGCTCAAGGAAGACTTGGTCTACATGAATGGCGGGCAGCGCGGGCTGCAAGTGCGGTTGAATCCGAACGATGCCGTGAAGGTGCTAGACGCGATTACTGCGCCCATTGCGGCCTAACCGGGATGTAGCCCCGGCGCTTCGTGACCCGTGCGCGCAACATACTCCGTGTAGCCACCGCCGTACTGATGCAAGCCCTCGGGCGTCAGTTCCAGAACACGGTTGGAGAGCTGGCCTAGAAAATAGCGGTCGTGCGACACGAACAACATCGTGCCTTCGAATTCCGCCAACGCCGCGACGAGCATCTCCTTCGTCGCCATGTCCAAGTGGTTGGTGGGCTCGTCGAGCACCAGGAAATTCGGTGGATCGTAGAGCATCTTGGCCATGACCAAACGCGCCTTCTCGCCGCCCGACAGCACCCGGCACGGCTTTTCCACATCGTCGCCGGAGAAACCAAAACATCCGGCCAGCGTGCGTAAAGTTCCGATCCCGGCTTGCGGGAACGATGACTCGAGCGATTCAAATACCGTCTCCTCGCCGTCCAGCAAATCCATGGAGTGTTGCGCGAAATAGCCCATCTTGACGCTGGCGCCGATGGTCACCTTGCCCTGATCCGGCATCGTGCCAACATCCGCGTTTTCCGCACCCGCCACCAATTTCAGCAAGGTGGATTTGCCCGCGCCATTGGCGCCCAAAACGCACCAGCGCTCTTTACGCTTCAATTGAAAATCGAGGCCAGCGTAAATCGTGTGGCGGCCATAGGCTTTATGAACGTCTTTAAAACTGACGACATCGTCGCCGGAACGCGGCGGACTGCGGAATTCGAACCGGAGGCTCTGGCGGCGGCGCGGCGGCTCCACCTTTTCAATCTTGTCCAGCTTCGTCACCCGGCTCTGCACTTGCGCCGCATGTGAAGCGCGCGCCTT
>CAITZE010000176.1 GCA_903896775.1 uncultured bacterium | reverse complement strand
TCTCGATGTCGCGCACCGGGCGGTTGGTGAACTCTTTATTCACTTCGGCGATGATTGCTTTCTGAGCGCGCGCGGGTAATTCCTTGCGCAAGATCGCCAGTGTGCGCGGGGCCGCTACCAGAACAATCCGCTCGATGGTGCCCTGGGCAATGCCGGCGTCGATGGCCAGCGCAACGTCGTGGGTGAAACGCTCTTCCGCCTGCTCGTGAAAATCGGACTCTTCGATAGCGCCGCGCCGGGTATCCATGCCTTGGCCCATATTTTCACCAGGCTCTTGATGCATGCGCCCCGGACGGTCGCTGCCGATATCATGTGTGGCGCGGTGGTCGGCGTTTTCCATCAGCTCGACGACGGCGAGGTTCAAATACATGTCGTCGCCCTCGTTGCGCAGAAACAGCGCCTTACGGCCGTCGGCAATGATGACGGAAGTTCCATTGGAGATTTTGATGTTTTCCATGGTTGCCTCCTTCCGGCTAACAGTGGCTGGCGCGCGATGGCCGATTAACGCTGGAGTTAGCGCTCGACGGTCTCGCCGCCCTTCGGCGTATTAACGTTGGCGTCGGGCTTGCCGCGCGGCGGTGTATCGAGCCCACGGCCCGTGGCGGCGCGGACTTCGTTCAAGCGTCTGTGATCGGCGCCGGAGACTTTGTTGGCAGCTTCGGTGGGACTCTGCGGATCGGGCGGTGACTTTCGCATCGGGCAATCTCCGTATGTTTAGGTCATGAATTTTGGCGGTGCGATACAAGGCGCATTCACTCAACGCGCGGGCGGCGAAATCCACTCATAAAATTACGGCGCACCGCGCGTCACCGCCGAATACATACTTGTTATCCTTACGAATTATCCGCATCAAAGTCCGGCGAAGGCGCGTTGTCCCGATGCTTTCGGATGCCTTTCGCGAGAATTGAAACCAAAATGTCTTGGTCCAGCGCCGTCAACGATTTCTGGTTTGTGGAACTTTCGCCTGAAGATTGGTTCAAGGGCGGACCCGATCTCGATGCGCGTATCACGCGGCGTTTTGAAAGCCTTTATGACGAACAGCGGCGCACCTTAGCGCTGGCCGCGACGCTCGACGCCGTCGAGCATCTCGCCGCGGTCGTTTTGTTCGATCAGTTCCCGCGCAATATGTATCGCGGCACCGCCAACTCTTTCGGCACCGATGCACGCGCGCTTGCTTTGTCACGCCATGCGATTGAAGCGGGATTAGACAAAGGTCTCTCGATCTATCAGCGCCAATTCCTGTACATGCCGTTCATGCACAGCGAGGATGCGCGGATGCAGCAGCAATCCCTCGCGCTGTTCAAAACCATCGGCCTGCCCGAAGCGCTGGTCTTTGCGGTCCAGCACAAGGAAGTCATCGACCGCTTCGGCCGCTTCCCTCAGCGCAATAAATTGCTGGGCCGCCCCTCAACGCCCGAGGAGCAGGAATTCTTGGCGACGACAAAGTATGAGTGGTAGCCGCGAAGCCGCTTAGTGCACCACGCGCGAGGCGGGCGGCATCTGGCCGACTTTGGCCAGCAGGTATTCAAGATCATCGTCGGTGAATTCAACGCCCAGCGATTCATACTGGGTCAGCACACGTTCGATGATGCGGCGTGAATAGCGTTCCGGATCGGCATCGAGGCCATCGAGGCCGGTCTGCGCCACCACGTCCAGAGCCGCCTGCACCGCCGGCAGATAAGACGGCGGCAGGTTGGCTTTGCTCCACGCGTTTTCCAAACCCAGGCGGCCCGGATCGTGAATCAGTACACGCGCGTTGGCCACCGGAATACCGATCAGCACCGCGACGGCATGTTCGAAGAAACGCAAATTACCCATGCACAGCGCGCGCAAGACCAAGGAGCCGGTCAAACGGCGGTTGTCCTTCAACTGGATGACCAGCGCGGCGAGGCCCGCTTCGCTGACACCCATCGCCAAGCCCACCGTCGCGCGCTCGCGGCTTTGCAGAATGATGTCGAGCGCCACGTCGGGCGAGATTTTGTGATTGGACAGCAAGTGCGCGCGCAAATGCTCGGCCACATGGGTGAGCAAACGTTCGGCCACCGTCACCGGCAGCACATTGCGATGAACCAGCGGATCTTGAATGGCGGCGCTGTCGCCGAATTTATCGACCACCTTGTGCAGGGTCGGCTCATTGAGATCGGCGCCGGGATTACCCAGCAGCTTCACGACCGCAGCCTCCGAGCCTGTATCAACAATTGCCGCCGAAACGGAGGCGTCCACTTGCTTGCGCCCGGCGATGGCCCCGGCAATAGCATCAAGGCGATCCGGCGAGCCTTGGCTTTTTACGATCTGCACGAGGTCGTCGGCGGTCAGCACTTCAGACACGCTCAGCACCGGCAACGCCACGGACTCCACATCCTTGGCCAGCGACACCGCCACATCATGAGGCAGCAGCGGATTGTGTTTCAGGTTGGCCGACAGCGCCTCGCGCACGCGCACTTCGGCATCGCGCACCATGACGCGGAAAATCTCTTCCGCCAGTTTCATCTCGGCGGGGCTGAATGCGGAGGCATTGAATTGCTGGGCGAGTTTCGCCGCCGTACCCGCGCGGGTCGCGGGCGACGGGTCTTGGGTCAGCCGATTGACGTCGTCCATCGATAGTCCGGCCACAGCGCACTCCGTTAGAACGTTTACGTATAGAGCGTTTACATACGATCGCGAAAAACGGGTAAAGCGTCCCCCGCGCCAGAATCTCAATTCCGGTTCATCGTCCAGAAGTTGTATTCACATCCTTGAATTCTGCCAATGATACACGAAAACCACATTGTGACAATGGCTTCCCCACATATGTGACAGCGGCTAATGCCCTGAAGTTACAACCGGAAGGCAAGGGCGCTGTTACAAGGCCGGCACGCTAAAACTGTTCCCATATGTTAACGTCCGGCCAGCGCGGCGGTTGCAGGGCGGCCATATAAAGCGCCGCAGTATATAAAGCGTGCCGCCAAAAGGGGCTGCGCCCCGGCCCGGCAAAATGTCATGGTCAGGCTGCGGATACGACGGGGGGGATGGATGTCGGGACGGTTCACCAATCTGATCATCGGGGCCATGCTGGCCGGCATCCTGGTGGGCTATGTCCTGCACGGCCATTTAGAGCCCGCCGAGGCCGCCAACGTGGCTGGCTACTTTTCGGTCGTGACCGACGTTTTCCTGCGCCTCATCAAGATGATCATCGCGCCGTTGGTGTTCTCGACCCTGGTGGTTGGCATCGCCCACATGGGCTCGTCGGGCGATGGCGCGACATCTTTAGGCCGCGTCGGTGTGCGGACCCTGGGCTGGTTTGTCTGTGCCTCGACCGTCTCGCTGCTGCTCGGCCTGTTCATGGTCAATGTGCTGGGACCGGGACGCGGGCTCGATCTGCCGATCCCCGCCGATAACGCCGCCGCCGTGGTGCAAGCCGCTAACCTCAACCTGAAAGATTTCGTCTCGCACCTGGTGCCGCGCTCCATCGCCGAAGCCATGGCCAATAACGAGATCCTGCAGATCGTGGTGTTCGCGGTTTTCGTCGGTGTCGCCTGTTCGCACCTTGGGGCACATGGAAAAGTGGTCGCCGATTTCGCCGACAGCATCGCTCACGTCATGCTGAAGATCACCGGCTATGTGATGAAAACCGCCCCCGTCGCGATTTTCGCCGCCGCCGCCGCCGTGGTCACCACACAAGGGCTCGGCATCCTCGTCACTTACGGCAAGTTCATGGGCGAGTTCTATCTCACCATGGGGCTCTTATGGGTACTGTTGTTCCTGGCCGCGCTTGCGGTCGTGGGTCCACGCATCCGCGTTTTGGTCGCGGCGATCCGCGCGCCCACCCTGCTCGCCTTCTCCACCGCGTCGTCGGAAGCGGCATATCCGCGCACACTGGAACAGCTCGAGCGCTTCGGCGTCTCCAAGCGCATTGCCAGTTTTGTTTTGCCGATTGGATATTCCTTCAACCTCGACGGCTCCATGCTCTATTGCACCTTCGCGGTGATCTTCATCGCCCAGGCTTATGGAATCTCTGTGCCCATCGGCGATCAGCTCAGCATGTTGCTGCTGCTCATGGTCACCAGCAAAGGCATGGCCGGCGTGCCGCGCGCATCCTTGGTGGTGATTGCGGCGACGCTGACGACGTTCCACTTGCCGGAAGCGGGCCTGCTGCTCATCCTCGGCATCGATCAGTTCCTTGACATGGGGCGCAGCGCGACCAATGTCGTCGGCAACGCCGTCGCAACCGTTGTTGTCGCGAAATGGGAAGGCGAGCTGACGGCGGGTGATCCGACACTCGCCACACAGCCCGAGGCGGAGAAGGATTTAGCGGCTTAAGCCGTTAAGACGGGGGGATTCATGGGACATTTTGCGCGCGCGTTGTTGCTCTGTACCGCTGCGGTTCTGCCTTTCTCTGCACCTTTACATGCACGGGCCGCTGATCTCGACACCATCTTCAAGGCTTACACGCCGCAGACCCCGGGCTGCGCCGTTGGCGTAGAGAAAGCCGGGCAAGTCGTCACTCGCTCTTATGGCTCGGCTGATCTCGAGCATGCTGTACCCAACACACCCGATACGATTTTCGAAGCCGGGTCGTTGTCCAAGCAATTCACCGCCACGGCGATTCTGCTGCTGGCCCAGGACGGCAAGCTCGCCCTCACCGACGATATCCGCAAATATCTGCCCGAGATGCCCGACTACGGCACGCCGATCACCATCAACAATCTGCTCAGCCACACTAGCGGCATCCGTGATTGGGGCGCGGTGCTCGGCATCGGCGGCTGGCCGCGCACGACGCAGATCCACACCAATGCCGACGTGCTGCAAATCGCCGCGCGGCAGAAGGCGCTGAACTATCCGCCCGGCTCGGCCTATTCCTATACCAACAGCGGCTACAATCTCGCCGCCATCATCGTCGAACGCGTGAGCGGCGTGCCGCTCGCCCAGTTCACCAAAGATCATATGTTCACAGCGCTTGGCATGAGCAAGACCGCCTGGCGCGACGACTTCCGCCGCATTGTGCCGAACCGCGCCGTCGCTTACGACGCCGTGCCCGGCGGCTTTGCCCAGGATATGCCCTTCGAGGACGCTTACGGCAACGGCGGCTTGCTCACCACCGTCGGCGATCTTCTGATCTGGAACGATGCGCTGACGGCTAACAAGCTCGGTGCATTTGTGACTTCGCACCTTGAAGAACAGGCCGTTCTCACCGATGGCCGGCGCATCTTCTACGGGCGTGGCCTGATGACCGGCACCTACTACGGCACGCCGGAGATTTTCCACAGCGGCTCCACCGCAGCGTACCGCGCATGGATCGGACGGTACCCGGCGCAAGGCGCGGGTGTTGCCGTGCTGTGCAACGTGGACAATGTCAGCGCGGTCCAGTTGGCCCATGCGTCCGTGCAGCAATATCTTCCGCCCGCCGCCGCAGCCGTAAAATCAAAAACCGCTCCGGCCGCTGAGCTGGCCCGTTTCGCAGGACTCTATGTCGATGAACGCACGGGCGGGATTTTGCGCGTCGCGCCCGGCAAAGGCACTTTAGTCCGTTTGGGCGACGCTCCGGATAACACACGCACTACCGATCTTATTCGCCTCGCCGCGCACCGTTATAAAAACGGCAGCGCCGAACTCACCTTCAACACCGGCATGGTGGAAAGCCGCACGCCCGACGGTGAGACGGTCAGCTATCGCCGGGTCGAGCCTGCGAAGCCTTCCGCCGCCGAAATGCAAACACTTGTGGGGCGCTATGCCAGCACCGAGGCCGATGCGACCTTGATCGTCTCGGTGGACGGCGACCGGCTTGTGCTCACGCCGTCGAACCGGCCCAGCGCACCCGCGACCCTCATCCCGCTTTATCGCGATGCTTATCTTAACGAGGACGGCATCTTGCGCATTGTACGCGGACCCGACGGCCAGGTTCAGGGCCTCCGCTTCACGCGTCCGAGAGTTTACAATCTGGTGTTTGAGCGGGTTGAGAGTCCGTGAGTTAGGCCGATGCCGCCTTGATCGTGTAGCCCATTGGTAGAATCGTTTTATATATTCCCGCGAAGCGCCCACTATACGTTTTTGCGCACTATCATTTATAAGATAGTCGCTGCGCCCGAAAGGCGTAGGCCTCCACGAAAGCCGAACCGCCCGAATGTCCATCCCAACGCTGAATGCCGCCGAGTTAGGTGCGCTCACCGAACTCATCAAGCTGGGTGTCAGCCGTGCCGCCGGCGCGTTGCGGGAAATGGTCGGCGCACAGGTCGCCCTTTCCACGCCCGGCGTCAAATTGGAACGCTATGCGCAGGCCATTCAATCTTATGTCGGCAATAACGCAGGCGTCTTGGTCGGCGTCCGCCAGAACTTTTCGGGCGATATCACCGGCAGCGCGCTATTGGTGTTCACTCAAGCTCACGCCGAGGAACTGCCCCGCGCGCTTGTCGGCGACGCCGAGATCGACGACGCCATGGAGCGCGATGCGATTTCCGAAACCGGGAATATCCTTCTCAACGGTTATCTCAGCACCATCG
>CAITZE010000175.1 GCA_903896775.1 uncultured bacterium | reverse complement strand
GTTTCGATCCCCGGCGGCGAACCGCTGTTGCACAAAGAGATCGTGACGATCGTTAACGGCATCATCGCGCGCAAGAAGTTCGTCTACCTTTGCACCAACGCGCTGCTTCTGAAAAAGAAGCTCGATCAATTCACGCCGAGCCCTTACCTGACCCTGTCCGTGCACTTGGATGGTCTCAAGGAAGAACACGACCATGCGGTGTCGCAGCCGGGCACGTTTGACCGCGCGGTCGAAGCCATCAGCGAAGCCGTCAAGCGCGGCTTCCGCGTCACCATCAACTGCACGCTGTTCAACAGCAACGCGGTGCCGGAGAAGGTTGCCGAGTTCATCGACTTTGCCATGGAGTTGGGCGTCGAAGGCGTGACTATGGCGCCGGGCTACGCTTACGAACGTGCGCCCGTGCAGGATCATTTCCTGTCGCGCGGTAAGACCAAAGAGCTGTTCCGCAGCATCTTCCGCATGGGCAAGGATCGCGAGAAGAACGGCAAGAAGAAGTGGGTGTTCAACCAGTCGAGCCTGTATCTCGACTTCCTCGCCGGCAATCAGACTTACGCCTGCACGCCGTGGGGCAACCCGACGCGCAACGTCTTCGGCTGGCAGCGTCCCTGCTATCTGGTCGGCGAAGGCTACGTGAAGACCTTCCGCGAGCTGATGGAAACCACAGCCTGGGACGACTACGGCGTCGGCAACTACGAAAAGTGCGCCAACTGTATGGTGCACTCGGGCTTCGAACCGACAGCGGTGATCGAGACCACCAAGCACCCGCTGAAGGCTTTGATGGTAATGCTGAAGGGCGTGAACACCGAAGGCCCGATGGCCCCGGAAATTTCGCTCGAAAACCAGCGCCCCGCGCAGTACGTCTTCGAAAAGCAGGTCAAAACCTTGACCGCCCAGCTACACGAAGAAGCTCCGCGCCAAGCCAAGGTCGGCTAAGCGCCTTAACTGCGCCCGTGCGATGTCTGTACGCTGTCCCAGCCGGATTAAATCCGGGATCTGGCCGGGATGTGTAACAGCGCCCCAAATCGATTTCATCATGTTGATGCGCCCGTCCGGCGTGGCGGCGTTTAAAGCGACGCTGGGCAAGGTGTCTTCAGCGGTATCGGCGATAACCCGCAGTACGACAAAAGGCAGTGAAGCCGCGTGTGCAGCTTCCGCCACGCCGTAGCTTTCCATGTCGGCGGCTCCGGCGCGTGTCGCCTCACGCAGTCGTGCTTTAGCTTCCGGCGTTGTCACGATCTCAGATGCGTGCGCCAGCGGATCGCGCACGATAGGAATGCGGTTTCCTAAGCCTGCACACAAACGCGCGATCCAAGCTGCATCGCAATTCAAAGAGTGCGTTTGTGTATGAACGGCGGCGGCGGCGATAACACTACCCGCCGTAAGGCGCGGATCGAGCCCGCCTGCGATTCCAAAACTCATCAATGCTTTTGCGCCAAGGCCAATTGCTTCGCCGGCCGCGCGGCGCGCAGCGTCTTGACCTAAGCCATGGCAGACAACGAGAGGACGTTGAGACGCGGGCAGGGTTTTTGCGGCGTCGCGCAAAATGTCCGCTTCGAAAATCAGGCCGGTGACGATACCAAGCTTGCTCATGCAACCCCCGCCGCGTTTGTATCGCGGCGGGGGCGCTCTTTAAAGCTGTTTAGTCGTATTGTTAGTCGAGCAGGGCCCATGCCCCGTCGGGCTGGCGGCATGCGCGGCCATTGGCTTGCTGCGGACGCCCACCGACATAAATGGTCTGGCTGTAAGTCGCACAGCGGAAGCCGTCGGGATCGTCGTAGTAATTGTCGACGTGCAATTCGCCCCGCGTGTCGTCGGCGGGGTTGGTCCATTGATAGGACGCGTTGTTCCGTCCGGCATTGAAGCCGTCGGAATAGGTGCGGTAGGCGTAAGCACGGTCCTGGCAATCGAGCTTGGTGCTGAGCGAAGCGCCAACAGCGCCGCCCGCGATTACGCCGGCAAAAGTGGCCGCGCCACTGTTGTTACGTCCGCCGGCTGCATTGCCGAGCAATCCGCCCAGCACCGCGCCGATGACAACACCGGCGGGATCGGTCTTGCGCTGGCAATCGCGATAGAAGGAATCATCGTTGACGGTATAGGTGTGCGCATAACGGTCGCGCCAACGTGCGTCTTGATCGGCGGGGTCATCCAGACGCGGCGGCGGGCCGCGATCAGGAAATTGGGGGTCCGGCGGCGGGTGTCCCCAATCGGCCGGGACGCGGTCTTCAATGCGAATGACGTCGCGGATGTAACCGTCGCCGCCGACCATTAAGAATTGATTGTTCACCCGCACCCAATACATCCCGCGCGGCGGAAAGCGCAGGTTGTTGCCGCGTATATCGCGCACGCGAAACTCGCCATTGTCGCGGTAGAACATCGGAAGTTGATCGCCGCGCGACCAATACACCGACCCCCGGGTTTCCTGCCGCAAATTCTGACGGTAGGGCAGGCTGTCCCGGTAATCGAAGCCCTGCTGGCCAAAAGCGGTTCCTGCCAACAGTAGGGCGGTAACGGCGGCCGAGCCGGCTAATTTCAGCATTTTCATGGTGTTCTCCTTTGCTCCGCGCGCCGCCTTGCAGGCGTTTGCGGGTGTCGCTCTCACTACAACGCGAGAACGTCCGCTTGGTTTCAGTTTGGAAAAATATGAAGTTGTTACACGCCGCTCGTAACGGGCTTACATGCCGTAACGCACGACCTTGGTATTGCTGGATTTGAGGTCGCGGTACCGCGCGAGGGCTTGCAGCGGGAAGATGGCAGCGTAGCCGTGATAACGCAGGTAAAACACGCGCGGGAAACCGACAGCGGTGTACCAAGGCTCGACCCAGCGTCCGCTGGCTTCGCGGGGTGCGGCGGTAAGATGCGTAACACCGCGCGCGACGGCGGGATGATCCACCTCGCCGGCGGCCATGAGTCCCAACACCGCCCAAGCGGTTTGCGACGGTGTGCTGGCTTTGCGTTCGTAACGGCGCTCTTTCCAGTAGGTCGCGCCGTCTTCGCCCCAGCCGCCGTCGGAATTCTGGTGCTGAAGCAGCC
>CAITZE010000174.1 GCA_903896775.1 uncultured bacterium | reverse complement strand
CGATGCATCGTCGGCGTTCGTTCCGTCGCTCGCTCAAAATGGGCTGAACGTTGTTGAAGGCGGCGTCAGCGCCAGCCTATTCAACGGTATTCAGCAGGGATTGCCGATCAAGAGCGCCTACGACTCGACATCAAGGCCGGCTTCCTTGAAATACCCATGCTCTTTGGCCAGCACAACGCCGCCGATCACTGTTGCGCGGACAGTGCCGACCTTCACTTTGGTTTGTGCCTGTGCAGCGAGCGGCAGCGAGGCCAGCATCGCAGCCATCAAAAGGCGGTACAGCATGGGGTATCCTCCGTATGGCACCGGGCGTCGG
Source organism: uncultured bacterium (assembly GCA_903896775.1). Lineage (GTDB taxonomy): Bacteria > Pseudomonadota > Alphaproteobacteria > Rhodospirillales > Rhodospirillaceae > SHVO01. The sequence goes on along the minus strand of CAITZE010000174.1, from coordinate 1,252 downwards.
GTTTCGCCGTTTTTTACTTCAGCCGAAAGTTAGCTGGTTTTTTCGGAGGCGCATATCCGTTGATGCCGCATGAGTGGATGCGGGAGACGCGGAAGTGAGCGCCCTTGAGAATGATGGTTGATCCGCTACGCTTTTGCGGCCCTTGCGGCAGCTTCGCCCGCAATCCGGCCAAATACAGCGGCAGCCATTAATCCGGAGCCGCCGGGATAGTTGAAATAAAACAGGCCACCAACCATTTCGCCGGCGGCGAAAAGCCCCGGCATGGGTGCTCCATCGACATCCAATACGTTGCCATCTTGTGCAATGCGCACACCGCCAAACGTGAAGGTGATGCCGCAGGTCACGCCATAGGCCTCATAAGGAGGCGTGTCGATGGTCGTGGCCCAGTTGGATTTCGGAACCCCGAGGCCCGTCGTGCATCGTCCATCCTTTGCTCCGCTGGGATCAAATGGAATATCATGCCGCACGGCCTGATTGAATTCCGCAACTGTCGCGAGAAACGCGGCCTTGTCGATGCCTTCCATCTTGCTGGCGAGTTCCTCCAGCGTATCACCGCGAAAACGGGCTGAGCGCCGATGGTGATATTCCTCGTGCAGCAGCGGCGTGACCTTGGCATCATAAACCTGCCACGCCGTTTGACCGGACTGGGCCAGGATAACGCGACCGAGCTTGGCGTAGGTGAGGGCACGCACATCCGCGCCCTCATCGACAAAGCGTTTGCCTGCGCTGTTGACCATGATGCCGTAGAGATAGTCGTCACGTTTGAACACGGTGCCGTATTCGAGTTCGTTCACGTCGGGTGCATTGAGATCCCAACTCGCGGAATGACAGCCCGACCAGTTGCCATAGGGCATCGCCCCGGCGTCCAGCGCCATGCGCAGCCCCGCGCCGGTGTTGAAACGGCTTCCGCGTACCTTTGCGAGCTCAAAGCCCGGGCCGAGATAACGTGCCCGCATTTCCGAATTGGCCTCGAACCCGCCAGTGGCGAGGACAACGGCCTTGCCTGTCAGTTCAAGAGTCTCGCTGCCGCGCTTTACAGTGACGCCGACAATTCGGCCATCTTTCTCAATCAGCGAGATTGCGCGCGTGCGGTACATGATCTGTACGCCGCCTTTTTCCGCCGCTGCAAACAGCGAATTCGATAGCCCTTCGCCGCCATCGTAAGTTTCGACCGCCGATGCACCGGCAAATTTGATGCGGCCATCGGGATAACGCTGTTGCCAGGCATAGAGTGGAAAGAACTTCACGCCGT
>CAITZE010000173.1 GCA_903896775.1 uncultured bacterium | reverse complement strand
GTGGCATCGGCACGTGTTGCCGTGGTGATGGTCGCCGTCGCCGTCATCCCGGGGCGTAATAGAAGGTCTGCGTTATCGACCGCCAGCACAGCCTGATAGGTCACAACGCTGTCTTTGGTCTTCGGCGCAAATCGCACTTGGGTAATCAAAGCTGGAAACTGCCGATCGGGGAAGGCATCGACCGTAAATGTGCTGGGCTGTTTTTCTTGGACATGGCCGATATCGGCTTCGTCGACGTCGACTTCCAGCTGCATCTTCGTGAGATCTTCGGCGAGCCGGAAGAGCACCGGTGTTTGAAACGTCGCGGCCACGACTTGACCGGGATCGACCGAGCGTAAAAGCACAATGCCGTTAATGGGCGATTTGATCTCGGTCTTCGAGAGCGAGGTTTCGTCGGAGCTCAAAGTCGCCGCGGCAACGGCAACCTGAGCTTCGGCACTGCCAATGGCTGCGCGTGAACGCGTCTCGGCAGCTTCGGCGGAATCAAGATCCTGTTTAGAAGAATTGCCGCGTTTGAAAAGCTCGCGAATACGTTCGAGTTTCGTGCTCGTCTCGATCTCGGTGGCTTTGGCGTCTTCAACTCGCGCCCGTGCCGAGGCCACCGAAGCCCGCGATTGCAGCACGTGGGCATTCATGAGGTCCTTATCCATAACGGCGAGGACTTGCCCGGCTTTGACGCGGTCGTTGTAGTCGACATTGACCTTGTCGATCTGCCCGGAAATCTCCGGTCCGATATCTACAGTTGTGACGGGCTGCAGCGTGCCGGTGGCGGTAACCGTGGCGACTAGTGCGCCCTTGCTCACTGCTGCTTCGCGGTAGGCCGTCGCTGGGCCGCCGCTGAGCATGCGGGTCACAATGGCGAGGATGATAACCGCAGCCACACCACCGGCGATCCACCAGCGCTTCGAGCGCGGGCGCGGCGTCTGGCCGATCCCCAACACCGCGGCCATATCGCCGCTCGCTTGCTTGGGAAATTCCGGTTCTTGCCGATAGTCATCCATAGCTATCCCGCCCGTGACGCATCTATTTCAAAACGAGAAATATTCTATATGCGAAATATTAATGACGAAATAGGAAAGTTTCTTGGTTTTCCAAAAGATTAGTGACTGAGCTCGGCGATAGCCGCATCGAGACCGCCCAATGTCAGGGGATACATACGCCCATCCATAAGCTGGCGGATCAGGCCAATGGAGTCCGTATAAGGCCATTGGCGCTGCGGCACGGGGTTCAACCACACTGCGCGCGGCCATGTTGCCAGCACGCGTTTCATCCAGACTTCACCCGCCTCTTCATTCCAATGCTCGGCCGCCCCGCCGGGATGAATCACTTCGTAAGGGCTCATTGAGGCGTCCCCGACAAAGATCACTTTGTAGTCTGGCGGATATTTATGGAGCACCTGCCACATCGGGATACGTTCGGTATGGCGGCGGCGGTTATCTTTCCACACGAAGTCATAAACGCAGTTGTGAAAGTAGTAGCTTTCCAGGTGTTTGAATTCCGCGCGGCAGGCCGAGAACAATTCGGCGCACGATGTGATGTGATCGTCCATGGAGCCGCCGGCATCAAGCAGCAGCAGCACTTTGACCGCGTTGTGCCGCTCGGGACGCATCTTCAAGTCTAAAAGCCCACCATGATGGGCTGTGGACTGAATAGTGCCGTCCATATCCAGCTCGGTCTCGGCCCCTTCCCGCGCGAAGCGGCGCAAGCGGCGGAGAGCCAGCTTGATGTTGCGTGTGCCCAATTCCACGCTGTCATCGAGATTGGCG
>CAITZE010000172.1 GCA_903896775.1 uncultured bacterium | reverse complement strand
TTTCGCAGCGGCGCCATCAGGTTGGACTGCCATTGGTAAGCGGTATACAGCACCCTTACTCCAGTAAATCGACCATCACTTCATAAAGCCTAGTGCAATTTATGCTGCATTGCGAGATGATCCTTTAGGAAGGTTCCGGCGGACCCCCCTTTTTGGGCCCCCGGGGCCCCTGGAAAATTGCCGGGAAGGGCGACCTATGGCCGCGGCCACATTGACAATTTCGAGCAGGAACTACTCCTCCTGGTCCCTCCGTGCATGGCTTTTATGCAAGATGGCGGGCCTGGATGTGGCCGTTAAAGCGGTTTCCATCGACGACCCCACCAACCGCGCCGAGCTTCTGCTTTTGTCGCCATCGGTCCTGGTGCCCCGCCTGGAGCATAAGGGCGCTAAGATCTGGGATACCCTGTCGATCGGCGAATACCTGGCCGAAACCTTCCCAGAGGCCGGCATATTGCCCGAAGATCGGGTGATTCGCGCCCATTGCCGTTCGATCTGCGGCGAGATGCATTCCGGCTTCTATAATTTGCGCTCTGCCCTGCCGATGAATTTGAAGGCCCACTATACGGATTTCAAAACCTGGGCCGGGGCTAAGCCTGATATTGCCCGGGTGTTTGCCATTTGGCAGGACTGCCTGGCCGCTTTCGGCGGGCCTTACTTATTCGGTAAAGAGCTTTGCATGGCCGACGCCATGTATGCACCGGTCTGCACACGATTCGAAACGTATGGTGTCATGACCGATGATGTCAGCGCTGCCTATTGCAAGGCCATCATGAAATGGCCGGCCATGGCCGAATGGGTGGCCGCCGCGAAACTCGAGGTCGACGAACTCGAAGAGGTTGATGCGGAGTTCTGACGGCGAGAGCGCCGCGCACGCGACGGAAAATGTCGCGGAGGTTTTCTGATATCAAAAACCGGATATCGAAAAAACGTCGCCGGGGGATGCGGGCGAGGCCTTGCGGCCTTCGGCAGCTTCCCCCGGCGTTTTGTCTAATAAATTAGACGGCTTCCTTCAGATCTTTAGCAGCGCGGAAAGCGACTTTCTTGCTGGCTTTGATCTTGATCGCTTCGCCGGTGGCGGGGTTACGACCCATGCGCGCCGGGCGCTTGCGGACTTGGAGAATGCCGAGACCCGTGAGGCGCAGCTTGTTGCCCTTCTTCAGGTTCTTGGCGATCAGGCCGACCAGGTCCGTGAGGACTTCGGTAGCAACCTTCTTGGACAGCTCATGCTTTTCGCCGAGTTCAGCGGCGAGGTGCTTGAGGGTGACGACCGCTTGTTTGTTGGCGTCTTTAGTGGCCATTTTATCGATCCTTTCTCGAAGTAATGAAGTGTTCAACTGCGCTCGGGAGAGAATCACACCCGCTCGGTATATGCAAGCGCCGCAACACCAAAAAGTGCATTTAATGCGCTGATTTTCGACATATCTTGCATCAGGCAGTTTTTCGCGCTTTTTGCGCAAGCTTAACAAATGCCCGTTTTGCGGGCTGATTCTGCGTTTTGGAGGTCGTGCTGATCTCGCGTGCCTGTGGATAAAATTGACGTGACGTCGGAAAAGCGATTCATAAACCGTTGAATTGAATCGTAAATTCACATGCATCTCGTCGCATGCAGACAATGTTATCCACAGCAAGATTTACATTGCGGTGCAGCAAGAAACCCGCCTGCCATCGCGGTTTCTGATGCTACCGTAGTGAGGCGCCGAACTTAGAAACGCCGCCCAAAGTCGGCACTGCGTCCATCAAAGCGCGGGTATAGGCATCAGACGGGCGATTCAGGATCTCATCCGCCAGACCCTGTTCGACGATTCGCCCGCGATGCATGACAGCGACATGATCCGAGATATGACGCACCACGCTGACGTTGTGGGAGATGAAGAGATAGCTGAGTCCATTGCGGTCCTGCAGGTCCAACAGCAGATTCAAAATTTGCGCCTGGACAGAGACATCAAGCGCGGACGTCGGCTCGTCCAGAACCAACAGACGCGGCTCGACCGATAGCGCGCGCGCAATGGCCAAGCGTTGCCGCTGACCGCCAGAGAATTCGTGGGGCAAACGATCCATGACGGCGGGATCAAGTCCGACGAGACCGCAAAGCGTAGCTGCCTGATCGCGCAAAGCAGCGCGGCTGATGCCGGCGGTCAAGCTCAAGGGTTCGGTAATAATACGCCAGGCCGGCCAACGCGGGTCCAAAGAGCTTTGCGGATCTTGAAATACAATTTGGATTTCGCGCCGTTGCGCAGGATTCAAGTCCTTCAAATCCTGGCCTTTATATTTCAGGCTTCCACTCGCCAACGGTGCGAGGCCTACAAGCGCATTAGCAAAAGTGGTTTTGCCCGAACCGGATTCGCCGACGAGGCTGAAAGTCTCGCCTTCCGCAATCGATAGCGAGACACCGTCGACAACCGTCGTAAAGCCAGAAACCCGACTCATCACGCCGGCGCGGCGCGGGTAGCGTACACTCACATGTGCGGCCTCAAGCAATATTGCGCTGGCGCTGGAACTTACCTTCGCCGCGGCCTCATGCGGTGCTGCGGTTTCGCCGCGCATGACGGCAGCCACGGTTTCGAGACGGGATTTCGGCGGCTTGCCTTCTGGCAGCGCGTTTAAAAGTGCGCGTGTATAAGCGTGTTGCGGATTACCAATGACAGCGCGTGTCGCGCCATGCTCGACGATCTCGCCGTGGTACATGACATAAACGCGGTCGCAAAGCTGAGCGACGACAGCCAAGTCGTGGGTAATCAGCAGAACAGCAGTGCCGGTTGCCGCGGCGCGCTCTTTCAAAAGGCTCAAAATCTGCGCCTGTACGGTAACGTCCAGAGCCGTCGTCGGCTCGTCGGCAA
>CAITZE010000171.1 GCA_903896775.1 uncultured bacterium | reverse complement strand
GGCGCAGCCGCGCCGAAAGCCGCTGCCGCTCCCGCGGCCGGTGCCAAAAAGAAGTAAGACGATACTTCCGCCCGCTCACCTGGTTCTGCCGGGTGAGCGGTGCGCGAAGTTTCCTCGCGCGAGATCTCCTCGCGCGCACTCTCCGAGGGAACTCCCGCCATGCGGCTCCTAGTTGGTCTGGGAAATCCCGGCGCGGAATACGCCTTCAACCGTCACAACATCGGATTTCTCGCGGTGGATGCCATCGCCGAGCACTTTCGTTTTTCACCCTGGCGCGCGCGGTTTCAGGGTGATGCGAGCGAAGGCTTTATCAATGGAATGAAAGTGCTGGCTCTTAAGCCGCGCACTTATATGAATCTCTCGGGCCAGTCCGTCGGAGAGGCTGCGCGCTTTTTTAAGATCGCACCTGAGAATGTTGTCGTGGTCTACGACGAAATCGAGCTCGCGCCTGGTAAAGTCAAAGCCAAAATGGGCGGCGGCAGCGCCGGCCATAATGGCATCAAAAGTATCGATTCTCACCTCGGATCAGACTACTGGCGTGTGCGGCTGGGCGTGGGGCGTCCCGATACCAAAGAACAAGTCAGCGACCATGTGCTGCAAAACTTCGCCAAGAGCGATATGGATTGGCTGGGGCCACTGTTCGATGCGCTCAGCGACGCTATGCCCTGGATGATCGCCGGCAACGAAAACAAATTCATGACTCGGGTCGCGCTGTTAACGCAGCCTGAAAAGAAAAAGCCCGAGAAACCAGAGTCAAAGACAGAACCAACGGAGACTAAGTAGCAACGATGGGTTTTAATTGCGGTATTGTCGGATTGCCCAACGTCGGCAAGTCCACCTTGTTCAATGCGCTGACGGCGACCGCCGCCGCGCAGGCTGCAAACTTTCCGTTCTGCACGATCGAGCCGAACGTCGGGCGTGTCGCGATGCCGGACGATCGCCTCGAAACGTTGGCGGGTATTGGCAAGTCGGCGAAGATCATTCCTACACAGTTGGAGTTTGTCGACATCGCCGGTCTGGTGCGCGGTGCGAGCAAAGGCGAAGGCCTTGGCAACAAGTTCCTCGCCAATATCCGCGAAGTCGATGCAGTCGTGCATGTGTTGCGCTGCTTCGAGGACGGTAACGTCACTCACGTCGAGAATTCCATCGATCCTATCCGCGATGCCGAGACGGTCGAAACCGAATTGATGTTGTCGGACCTTGAAAGCCTCGAGCGGCGGGCCGATCAAGCCACGAAAAAAGCCAAAAGCGGCGACAAAGAGACCAAAGAGATGCTGGCGGTTATGGAGCCGGTGTTGGAAGCCCTGCGCGCAGGCATGCCGGCGCGCAATGCACGGCCCGAAGATCCGGCAGCGCGCAAGATCTTCAACGGCCTGCAACTGTTGACCGGCAAGCCAGTCTTGTATGTGTGCAATGTCGAAGAAGGCAGTGCCGGGACTGGGAATGCGTTGTCGGCCAAAGTCGGCGCACGCGCGAAAGCGGAAGGTGCCGGCATGGTTGTGATCTCGGCCGCCATTGAAGCTGAAGTGTCGCAATTGTCCGACCCAGCAGAACAGAAGGAGTTTCTAGAAAGCCTGGGCTTGAAAGAGACCGGCCTCACGCAAGTGATTCGCGCAGGCTACAGCTTGCTCGACCTCATCACCTATTTCACCGTCGGCCCCAAAGAAACCCGCGCTTGGACGATTCGCCGCGCGACCAAAGCGCCACAAGCGGCCGCAGTCATCCACAATGACTTCGAGAAAGGCTTCATCCGCGCCGAGACCATCGCCTACAAGGACTTTGTCGCTTTCAACGGCGAACAAGGTGCGAAGGACAACGGCAAAGCGCGTTCAGAAGGTAAGGACTATGTGGTGCAAGACGGTGACGTCATGCACTTCTTGTTTAACGTCTAAATCGCCTACCAATCGCTAAAACAAAAACGCCGGTTCGTAAGAACCGGCGTTTTGCATTCAAAGAAGTCTCGGCCTTTTAGTGCGGGATGTTTTTCCACATGCGGCGTTTGGAGAGATAAGCCAACACCGCAAAGATCAGCGCGTACAAAGTGACGCGCAAGCCGGTGGAGTGGCGCACTTCAAGCTTGGGCTCTGCGGCCCACATCAAGAAGGCGGTCACGTCCTTGGCGATATGCGCGGCATCGTTGGATGAGCCATCTGCGTAGGTCACAGTTCCATCGTTGATCTGCTTGGCCATGGCGATCTGGTGGCCCGGGAAATACTTATTGTAGTTCGAGCCCGGGTTCATCACGAAGCCAGCCGGCGGTTGCTCATAACCGGTCAGCAGGTGGTAGACGTAATCGGGGCCGCCTTCGCGCGCCTTGGTGATCAGCGACAGATCGGGCGGCAACTGACCGCCGTTCGATGCACGCGCCAATTGTTCGTTGGCGAAGGGCTTCGGCAGACGATCCGACGGCTTGGCTTTGCGCTTGAACATATCGCCGGCATCGTTCGGGCCATCTTCGACTTCGTACTGCGCGGCCAGGCTCTTCACCTGGTCTTCGCTGTAACCGAGCGCTTCGAAGTTACGGAACGAGATGTAGTTCAGCGAGTGGCAGGCGGAGCAGACTTCTTTATAGACCTGGAAGCCGCGCTGGAGCTGGGCGCGATCGTAGCCGCCCAACACGCCATTGAAGGTCCATTCTTCCTTCGGAATCTCAACGCCTTCGGCAGCGCTGAGCATCGACGGTACGGAGAGGGTAACGACCGCAGTGGCGGCCAGAATGATCTTTTTCATGGCTCTACTCCGCGGCCTGCAAGACGGACTGGCTGATACTCACCGGCAACGGCTTCGGCGTTTCCAGCCAGCCAACGACTGGCAGAATCACCAGGAAGTGCAGGAAGTACCACACGGTGCCGATGGGGCCGAGAATCAGCGGCAGACCTTCCGGAACCTGCGAACCAACCCAACCGAGCATCAAAACGTCGAGCAGCCAGATGATGAAGAACACGCGGAACACCGGACGGAAGGTGGCCGAGCGTACGCGCGATGTGTCGAGCCACGGCAGACCGAACATGATCAGGATCGAGCTGAACATGCCGATAACACCGAGCAACTTGTTCGGGATCGAGCGCAAGATCGCGTAGAACGGCAGGTAATACCATTCCGGCACAATGTGCGGCGGCGTCTGCATCGGGTTGGCTTTGATGTAGTTGTCAGGTTCGCCGAGTGCGTTGGGGAACCAGAACACCGCGATGAAATAGATCACCACGAACACGCCGAGTCCAAAGACGTCCTTCATCACGTAGTAGGGGAAGAACGGGATTTTGTCGGCGGGCGCTGCGTCGATGCCGAGCGGGTTATTAGCGCCCGGAACGTGCAAAGCCCAAACGTGCAGGAAGATGAGGCCGACGATCACGAACGGCAACAGGTAGTGCAGCGAGAAGAAGCGGTTCAGCGTCGGGTTATCGACCGAGAAGCCGCCCCACAGGAACGTCACGATCGCATGGCCTACGCCGGGCACGGCCGAGAAGAAGCTGGTGATGACGGTCGCACCCCAGAAGCTCATCTGGCCCCACGGCAACACGTAACCCAAGAAGCCGGTCGCCATCATGGCGAGGTAGATCAAAAGGCCGATCCACCACAACACTTCGCGCGGAGTTTTATAAGAGCCGTAATACATGCCGCGCAGAATGTGGATGTAAACGACGATGAAGAAGAAGCTGGCACCGTTGGCGTGCATATAGCGGATTAGCCAACCGTAGTTCACGTCGCGCATGATGTGTTCGACGCTGTCGAAGGCCAGCGTGACATGCGGCGTGTAATTCATGGCGAGGAAGATGCCGGTGAAGATCATCACCGCCAGCATGAACATGGCCAGCGAACCGAAGTTCCACCAGTAATTCAGATTGCGCGGCACCGGATATTTGGTGCCGAGAGAGTGATCGAGCCAGCTAACGATGGGAAGACGGGCTTCGTGCCACTCGAAAGCTTTGCGCCAGGCGCTTTTTTCCGTGCTCATGGTGCTGTTCCCCTTAACCGATGCGCACAGTTGTGTCGTTGATGAAGGTGTACTCCGGAACCTCGAGGTTCAACGGGGCAGGTCCTTTGCGAATGCGGCCCGACGTGTCGTACTGCGAACCGTGGCAGGGGCAGAACCAACCGCCGAATTCGCCGCGCACTTCCGTGGACGCCGTACCTTGCGGCACGCAGCCCAGGTGTGTGCAAACGCCAACGATGATCAGGAACTCCGGCTTTTTCACGCGGGCCTGATCGGTCTGCGGATCACGCAATTCAGAGACGTTGACCTTGCGGGCTTCGTCGATCTCGGCCGCCGTGCGGTGACTGACAAACACCGGCTTACCG
>CAITZE010000170.1 GCA_903896775.1 uncultured bacterium | reverse complement strand
CCGCAGCCGGCGATTTTGCCAAAGCGCGGCGTTCGGCTCACGATCTTAAGAGCGTCTGCGCGCAGTTCGGTGCTATGCAGGCGAGCGAAATCGCGCGCAGGATTGAAGGCGATGTGTCCGACCTGGAAGCCGTCAAAGTTGTGTTGCCCGAGCTTAAAGGTAGTGTAGAAGCTGCCGGCGCGGCTATTCGCCAGATCCAGAGCGAAATGTCCGAAACCCGCCCTGGCCGCAGCGCCGCTTAACTTTAAGCCGATTTTCTGTGGATAACCTATCCGTCGAGGGTGACGGCGGGCCCTGAGGTATGAAATCCTAGCGCCCATGTCCAAACCTTCCGCCGCACCCGCCGCCAGCTCATACGCGCCTTTTGTGCATCTCCGGGTTCACTCGGCTTACTCCATGGCCGAGGGCGCTATCAAAGTGGCCAAGCTCGCGCAGCTTTGCGTCGCCAATGCTATGCCGGCGGTTGCTTTGACCGACACGCGCAATCTGTTTGGTGCGTTGGAATTTTCGTCGGAATGCGCGAAAGCCGGTGTGCAGCCGATCATCGGCTGCCAAATTTCGGTCCGGCGCGAGGATGTGCAGGCCGGCCATAGCCAGGGCGGTGGCCGTTTGCCTGAGCCCGATCAACTGGTGTTGTTGGTGCAAAACGCCCAGGGCTACGCCAATCTCATCAAGCTCGTCAGCAGCGCGTTTTTGAATACGGATTCCGGTGAAACGCCTCAAGTGAGCTGGAGCGAGGTTGCCGCGGGTAGCGCTGGTTTGATCGCGTTGACCGGCGGGCCTGCCGGAACCTTGGGTCGTTATTTACTCGAAGGCCAGCGCCCGAAAGCAGAAGAGATTCTTGCGCGCCTCATCGCGATGTTTCCGGGGCGTCTGTACATTGAGGTCATGCGTCACGGTATTAAAGCCGAAGAGCGCATAGAGCCGGCGTTGATCGAAATGGCTTACGCCCGCGATGTTCCCTTAGTCGCCACCAACGAATGCTTCTTTGCGAACGAAGACATGTTCATCGCCCACGACGCGCTGATCTGTCTTGCCGAGAAATCCTTTGTCTCGGTTAGCAACCGCCGGCGCTTGACGCCGAACCACCGTTTCAAAAGCGCGGAAGAAATGGTGGCGTTATTCGCCGACTTACCGGAAGCGGTGAACAATACATTGATCGTTGCGCAGCGCTGCGCTTTTAAAGTCGATGAGCGCAAACCGATCCTTCCCAAATCGCCGAAGACCGGCAATCGCACCGAAGAAGAAGCCTTGCGCGAGCTGGCTGTCGCCGGGCTCGAGCTGCGCCTCGCATCACATGTATACAAGCCGGACATGGACGATGCCGCGCGTACCGCCGCCGCCAAGCCGTACCGCGAACGCCTCGAATACGAAGTCGCTATGATCGTGAAGATGGGCTTCGCCGGTTATTTCATGATCGTCGCGGACTTTATTAAATGGGCGAAAGCGCATGATATTCCCGTAGGTCCGGGCCGTGGTTCGGGCGCGGGCTCGGTCGTCGCTTGGGTGCTTACGATTACCGATCTCGATCCCTTGCGCTTCAATCTGCTGTTCGAGCGTTTTCTGAACCCCGAACGCGTATCCATGCCCGATTTCGATATCGACTTCTGCCAGGACCGTCGCGGCGAAGTCATCAGTTATGTGCAGCGCGAATATGGCCGCGACCGCGTCGCGCAGATCATAACCTTCGGAAAACTTCAAGCGCGCGCGGTCTTGCGCGGTGTCGGTCGCGTGCTTGAGATGCCGCTCGGCTACGTCGATAAAATCTGCAAGATGGTTCCTAACAATCCGGCCCAGCCCGTAACGTTGGAACAAGCCATCGAGTCCGAGGCGGAGCTTCAGCACCTGCGCGACGCCGACGACAACGTCCGCCACCTTCTTGACGTGTCGCTGAGGCTCGAAGGGCTTTACGCCCATGCATCGACCCATGCAGCGGGCCTCGTGATTGGCGACCGCCCGCTTGATGAGCTGGTGCCGCTCTATCGCGATCCTGGCTCGGATATGCCGGTGACCCAGTTCAATATGAAGTGGGTCGAGCAGGCGGGGCTGGTGAAGTTCGACTTCTTGGGGCTAAAGACACTGACCGTCATCGATCGTGCTGTGAAGCTTATCAAGCTGCGCGGCATCGATGTCGATATCACGACCTTGCCATTGGATGACGCGCCGACATTCGCGATGTTGTCACGGGCCGATGCGGCGGGCGTGTTCCAGTTTGAAAGTACCGGCATGCGCGATGTGCTGCGCAAGCTGAAGCCCGACGTGTTCGAGGACTTGATCGCCGTCGTGGCGCTCTACCGTCCAGGCCCCATGGACAATATTCCGTCGTTCATCAATCGTAAGCAGGGCATCGAACCCATCGACTACATGCATCCGTCGCTGGAGCCGATCCTGAAAGAGACCTATGGGATTATGGTCTATCAGGAGCAAGTCATGCAGGCGGCGCAGATCCTGGCGGGCTATAGCCTCGGTGGCGCCGACTTGCTCCGCCGCGCCATGGGCAAGAAGATTCATTCCGAGATGGATGCGCAGCGCGCCAACTTTGTTGAAGGAGCCTCAGCGCGCGGCCTCAATAAAGATAAAGCCTCGAACATCTTCGACACGATCGATAAGTTCGCGGGCTACGGCTTCAATAAATCTCACGCCGCCGCTTACGCATTGGTCGCTTATCAAACGGCATATCTAAAGGCCAATTATCCGGTCGAGTTCATGGCCGCGTCCATGACGCTCGATATGAATAACACCGATAAGCTGGCCTTCTTCCGCAGCGAACTTGCGCGCCTGAACATTACCATTCTCCCGCCGGACGTGAACAAGTCGGATGTGACTTTTGCGGTCGAAGGCAATGCCATCCGCTATGCCCTTGCGGCTGTGAAGAATGTCGGCGTCGGCGCTATGGAAGCTTTGGTGGCTGCGCGCACCGCGGGCGGTTCCTTTAAGAATCTCACAGACTTCGCGAGCCGCTTGGACGGCGCTGT
>CAITZE010000169.1 GCA_903896775.1 uncultured bacterium | reverse complement strand
CGTGCAGCGGCGAGCACCGCGAGCAGAAGCAAGGCGACAATGTTGATGATCTTGATCATCGGGTTCACGGCCGGACCGGCTGTGTCCTTGTACGGATCGCCGACGGTGTCGCCGGTGACCGCCGCCTTATGCGCGTCGGAACCTTTGCCGCCGTGGTGGCCGTCTTCGATGTACTTCTTGGCGTTGTCCCAAGCGCCGCCGCCGGAGGTCATCGAAATCGCGACGAACAGACCGGTAACGATGGTGCCGAGGAGCATGGCGCCGAGCGCGGTGAAGGCTTCCGCCTGACCCGCAACCAATTAGACGACGTAGTACAGAACGATTGGCGAGAGCACCGGCAGCAGCGACGGCAGGATCATCTCCTTGATCGCGGCTTTAGTCAGCATGTCGACAGCGCGGCCGTAATCAGGCTTGGCGGTGCCTTCCATGATGCCCGGGATCTCTTTGAACTGACGGCGCACTTCGTTCACCACGGCACCAGCAGCACGGCCAACGGCCTGCATGCCCATGGCGCCGAACAGGTACGGCAGCAAGCCGCCGATAAACAGGCCAACCACAACAAAGGGATTTTCGAGGCTGAACTGAATATCGAGATCGCCGAAATAATGCTTCAGGTCGGCGGTGTAAGATGAGAACAGCACGACGGCCGCAAGACCGGCCGAACCAATCGCGTAGCCCTTGGTAACGGCTTTGGTCGTGTTGCCTACCGCGTCAAGGGCGTCGGTAACAACGCGTACTTCCGGCGGCAGGTGCGACATTTCGGCGATACCGCCGGCGTTGTCGGTCACCGGACCATAAGCGTCGAGGGCCACGACGATGCCGGCGAGTGCCAGCATGGTTGTCGCGGCAACCGCGAGACCGAAGATACCCGCGGTCAGGTAGGCGACGATAATGCCGACGCAGATCACGAGTACCGGCAGAGCCGTGGCTTCCATCGAGATCGCGAGGCCTTGGATGATGTTGGTACCATGACCCGTGGTCGAGGCCTTAGCCACCGATTGCACCGGACGGAAGTTCGTGCCGGTATAGTACTCGGTGATCCAAATGATTAAGCCGGTGACGATCAGACCGACGAAGGAGCATTTGATCAGGTCGCCCGACGTGATGAGGCGGCCGTCTGTGGTCGTCAGACCGTCGCCAAAGATATTTTGTGTCACGACAATAATTAAAATCGCCGAGATCACAGCAGTAACGATAAAGCCGCGATACAAGGCCGACATGATCTTGCCGCTCGATCCGATGCCCGAGAAGAAAGTGCCGATGATCGAGGCGATAATGCAAACTGCGCCGATGATGAGCGGGTAAAGCATCGCACCCGCGGCTTGCGCATCCGAGAAATAGAGCGAGCCCAGGTACATCGTCGCGACGATTGTTACGGCATAGGTTTCGAACAAGTCGGCAGCCATACCGGCGCAATCGCCCACGTTATCACCGACGTTGTCGGCGATGACGGCCGGGTTACGCGGATCATCTTCGGGGATACCGGCTTCAACTTTGCCGACCAGATCGGCGCCGACGTCAGCGCCTTTGGTGAAGATACCGCCGCCGAGACGGGCGAAGATCGAGATTAATGAAGCGCCGAAGCTGAGCGCGATCAAGCCCCAGACAATATCGCGCAGGGGCAATCCTTGAGCGGTTAGAATGAAGAAGTAACCCGCAACGCCGAGCAGGCCGAGACCAACCACCAGCATGCCGGTAATAGCGCCGGCTTGGAAAGCCACCGCGTGCGCTGGTTTCAAACCGCCGTTCATGGCTGCAGCCGCCGTGCGCACGTTGGCGCGCACCGAGACATTCATGCCGACGTAACCGGCAACACCCGAGAGCACCGCGCCGATGACAAACCCGATCGCGACAACAACACCGAGCGTCGCGGCTAGAATAATGGCCACGACAACGCCGACGGCGCCGATGGTGGTGTATTGGCGATTGAGGTAGGCGCCCGCGCCTTCCTGAATAGCGGCGGCAATTTCCTGCATGCGGGCATTGCCGGCCGGCATCTTGATGATGCGCGTGATGCCGTAGATGCCGTAAAGGACCGCCAGCACACCGCAGGCGAGGACGAGAGCTTCCAAGGTCATGTTTACCCCGTTGTGATTCGTGATTCACCTCTATTGCAGAGGCAAATTATTTTATGATTCCAAAGGTTTAGCTAAATGCTTTCGCCGACCCCCCCGAAAACGGCGCGAGAGTGCCAGAACGCTAGCTCAGGTGCAACAAAGGAGTAAGTCGCGCCAGGAGTGGACAGATCGGGACAATCCCCCGCCAGGTCGCCTACTGAATTCGCCCTACACTCTGTTCGAAGACATTCATCAACAGAACGTCTTTGGCATGGGCGCCAAATATATCCTTGGAATGTTTGATCAGCCGGGTCTTGATCTCGACGGCGTCCAGCGTGTCGTGCATGGGAAAGTAGTTTTGAAAGTAAGGTACGAGGTCGTTGAGAACCGCATCCTGAAAACGGCTCATATTGTCAGTGATGAAGGTCTTGTCCGAGGCTGAGTTGCCCACGACGCGCGCTGTCAATAAGACATGACGCTGCGATTGACCGTTGATGATCACAGGGATCACCATGTCGGGCATTTTAAACATCTGGTAGGCCGCGAGCGGTGGTTTGAACCTATTTTTCTCTTCTAAATCCTTGGCGGCTTTTTCCGCAGCCGTCAGCGGCTTTACCGGGATTTTAGGATTGAAGGGGTTAGGCACGATGCCCAGCATAATCAATCCGCCGAGGCCACCGCCGGCCACGAGAATCAGCACCAAGATAATAACAATCGCGCGTTTCATGGCGGCGATTAAACCACATTTCTAGGCGCCACGGTAAGACCGATTGCTAGCGGTGCTTGTAACCTGGCTGGCCTACCGTCACCGGCTTTCCATCCACCAGCACAGATACAACGCCATACTCGGACGCATGTATAAGGCCAATGGGGGTCAGCGCGAGCCCAAGGCTCGTCGATAACGCAGACAACTCAGGAAGTTTGTCCGGGGATATCGTGAAAGCGAGTTCGTAATCGTCGCCCCCGCCCAGAACATAATCCCAGGAACACGCATCCTCCGCGATCGCGGCCTGCACCGCCTGTGAGAGGGGAATCGAATCTCTCTCGATTGTCGCGCTAACGCCG